>CADBNO010000001.1 GCA_902796105.1 uncultured Lachnospiraceae bacterium
AAGATGAGTCCGCCCAAAGGGATCGAGCCGGAGATATGGTTTACGGAAATGTACCGCAGGCATGAAGGGCATCCGATCCTTACTTTGCTGGCACTTTATAAGGGAAATTATCATAAATTTTTCCTGGCAATCTTTTTTTTCTTTATCAAGCACGCCTGCGTCTGGGTATTGCCCATTGTGATGGCCAATATCATCAATGATGTGACTACAGGAAATGCGGATGTGATGCGTAATATCATGATCTATGTGTTATTGATGATCGGGTTGATCGCGCTGAATGTGCCGATGAATTATCTTTACACGGATTATAAGAGTCAGGCCACACGATATGCGGAGACCGGATTGCGCAAGGCACTGATCCGCAAGCTCCAGCAACTTTCCATCGCTTACCATGTGGAGACGCAGTCCGGCAAGCTGCAGTCCAAGATCATCCGGGATGTGGAGGCGGTGGAGAGCCTTTCCACACAGATGTTTATCAACATTCTGAATATTGCCATGAATATTATCGTAGCTCTGGTCGTTACCGTGTCCAAGAGCTGGGTGGTATTTTTATTTTTCCTGGTGACCACGCCGATCGCTGCGCTTACCATGGTTTCCTTCCGCGGTGTGATGAAAAGGCGCAACAGGGAGTTCCGTAAAGAGATGGAAGAGACCTCTGCCCGGGTGATGGAGATGGTGGAGCTGATCCCGGTGACCAGAGCGCATGCGCTGGAAGAGGAAGAGGTCACCAAAATGAGCGATCAGCTGTTTGCGGTGGCGGAGAAGGGATACAAGCTGGATCTGGTGCAGGCACTTTTCGGCTCCGTAGGTTGGGCGGTGTTCCAGATCTTTCAGGTGATCTGTCTGGGCTTCACGGGATATCTGGCATTGCAGGGCAAGATCCTGGTAGGGGATATCGCGTTGTATCAGAACTATTTTGCAACCATTGTGAATCAGTTTTCCGCCATTATCACTCTGGTGCCCGTTATCGCAAAGGGTGTGGAGTCTGTGACATCCATCGGGGAGATTTTGCTTTCCGAGGATATTGAGGACAATGAAGGCAAAAAGGAAATCGCGGATGTTGCAGGAGATTACTCCTTCCGCAACGTGAGATTCCAGTATAAGGGAGGCGGCAGAGCCACGCTGAACGGGTTGGATCTGGAGGTAAAGAAGGGGGAAACCATCGCGCTTGTGGGAGAGTCCGGCGCCGGCAAGACCACGATCCTGAATATGGTGATCGGGTTTTATCTGACTCATGACGGCGAGGTATTGATTGATGGACAGAATCTGAATGAGATTGATCTGCGCAGTTACAGAAAGCATCTGGCCGTAGTTCCGCAGACATCGATCCTGTTCTCCGGGACGATCCGGGAGAACATCCTATATGGCTGCGACGGCGTGAGTGAGGAGAAGTTGCGGAAGGTGATTGAAGCAGCAAACCTGAAAGATCTGATCGACTCCCTGCCTGATGGTCTGGATACAAAGGTGGGTGAACACGGCGGCAAGCTTTCCGGAGGACAGAGACAGCGTATTTCAATCGCCAGAGCCCTGGTTCGTGAGCCCAGCGTCATCATTCTGGACGAGGCGACCTCTGCGTTAGACAGCATTTCCGAGAAGCTGATCCAGGAAGCGGTGGACAGACTGACCGAGAACCGTACTACCTTTATCGTGGCGCACAGACTTTCCACGATCCGGAATGCAGACAAGATCGCCGTGATCGACGCCGGCAGATGCGTGGAATACGGAACCTTTGAAGAACTGATGGAGAAGAAGGGAAGATTCTATCAGATGAAGGTGCTGCAGAGCTGAGAATAGGGGAAAAAGTAAATGTGAAGCGGATCATCAAGCATATAAGAAAACAGCTCTTGTATAAAGGGCTGTTTTTTTGCAAAAGAATCTGTAACGTTTGAATGATTCGACAGTCATATATACGAAGGAGGTGAAAAGGTGGATATTGAAAAACTGTACCAGGAATATTTTTCAGTGGTTTATAAGTATATCTTATCCCTGTCCCGTGATCCTCTTACGGCCGAAGAGATCACACAGGAAACCTTCTTTAAGGCAATGAAAAAGATAGGATCTTTCAGGGGAGATTGCAGTATCAGAGTTTGGCTTTGTCAGATCGCCAAAAACCTGTATTATGATCAGCTCAAGAAACAATCCCGTTTCGAGGAACTGCCGGAGGAGTATGGTGAATCAACCGCATCACCGGAGAATGACATGATCAGGGCGACTGACAGAAAAGTGATCAATAAGATCCTGCATTCTCTCAAAGAACCGTACAAAGAAGTTTTTACTCTCAGAACATATGGAGAACTGTCTTTTTCTGAGATTGCCGAACTATTCGAAAAAACAACAAGCTGGGCAAGGGTAACATATCACCGTGCCAGAATCATGATCAAGGAGGAAATGGACAATGGCGGAAATAACATGTAATGTAATCAGAGATCTTCTTCCACTGTATGTGGATGATGTAATATCTGATGATAGCAGGAAATTAGTGGATGAACACATTTCTGGGTGTGAAAACTGTATGAACTATTATAAAGAAATGAAAACTTCAGTAATAGACAATGATCCGGTAAAGCACTCGGGCGAGAAAGAGACACTTAAGAAAATAAAGAAAGCAATTAACAAAAAACGTTTTATCACAGCTATGATCACGGCAATCTTTATGATAGCGGTTGCGGGAGGATTGTTTTATGGCATTGTAGTTCGTGAAAAATATATTCCTTATGAGGAAGCCGGTTTATATGTTACAGACGAGGCCATCAGATCGGATCGGGATTATTACAAAAGTTCGGGAATCTATACACCGGATGGGGAGACCCTTTTCATGTATATGACGACCACGACGTACACTGAACTTAAAGGTAACGGAATAGAAGCCGGGTGGCCGATCATCGTTTTAACGGATGATGCTTTGACGATGCAAACAGAGGATGACAGCGGAAATATTACAGAACAGGTATGCAGAGAGATTTATTATATCCCGGAGCAAAATGCAAGACAGTTAATGAAGGTTATTAAATGGGGGGACGGTAATGTTGAAGAGGAAATAGAGAATCTTAAAGAAGTTTCTGTTTTGGTTTGGAAAGCAGAATAGAGAATTAAGAAATTTTATGTAAATTCGCTTCGAAAACAGTTTCAAATTAAATTTTTTTATGGTATGATATACTTTAAGTGTTTATAGGAATAGTTTTGTATGGAGGAAGAGATCATGGGTATGACAATGACACAGAAGATTCTGGCAGCGGCTGCAGGCTTGGAGAGCGTGGAAGCCGGGCAGCTGATCGAAGCGAATCTGGATCTGGTGCTGGGCAATGATATCACCAGCCCTGTTGCGATCAAGGAAATGGACAAAATGAAGGTGGACGGCGTGTTTGACAAGGACAAGATCGCGTTGGTGCCGGATCACTTTGTACCCAATAAGGATATTAAGTCCGCGGAGCACTGCAAATGTGTCCGTGAGTTTGCGAAAAAGAATGAGATCACCAATTATTTTGAGGTGGGCGAGATGGGCATCGAGCATGCGCTGCTTCCGGAGCAGGGGCTTACGGTAGCAGGCGATGTGATCATCGGCGCGGATTCCCATACCTGTACCTATGGTGCATTAGGCGCATTTTCCACTGGCGTGGGCAGCACGGATATGGCTGCGGGCATGGCGACCGGCAAGGCATGGTTCAAGGTTCCGTCTGCGATCAAGTTTGTGCTGACCGGCAAGAAAGCAAAATGGATCAGCGGTAAGGACGTGATCTTACATATCATCGGCATGATCGGCGTGGATGGCGCGTTGTACAAGTCCATGGAGTTCGTGGGTGACGGCATTGCCGACCTGACCATGGACGACCGTTTTACCATTGCGAACATGGCGATTGAAGCAGGCGGAAAGAACGGGATTTTTCCCGTGGACGATCTGGCGATCGCTTATATGAAAGAGCATAGCAAGAAAGCATACAAGATTTACGAGGCGGACGAGGATGCGGTGTATGATGCGGTGTATACCATTGACCTCGGCTCCCTGCGTCCTACAGTGGCATTCCCGCATCTGCCGGAGAATACTCATACCATCGATGAGATCCATGAGATGGATGACATTAAGATCGATCAGGTGGTGATCGGTTCCTGTACCAACGGTCGTCTGGACGACCTGCGCATCGCGGCAGAGGTATTGAAGGGACGCCATGTGGCGAAGGGGATGCGTTGTATCGTGATCCCTGCGACACAGAATATCTATATGCAGGCTATGGAGGAGGGGCTCTTAAAGACCTTTATCCAGGCTGGCGCGATCGTGAGTACGCCGACCTGTGGACCCTGCCTTGGCGGTTACATGGGCATTCTGGCGGAGGGCGAGCGCTGTGTTTCCACCACCAACCGTAACTTTGTCGGCCGTATGGGACATGTGGATTCCGAGATTTATCTGGCAAGCCCCGCAGTAGCAGCGGCGAGCGCCGTGACCGGCAAGATTTCCTGCCCTTGTGAACTGGCATAAATCTTCTATACATCAGGGGATCATTTGAACAGGGGATAACACAGCCTGATCATTGAGTTTCGACAACAAATGGCAGGATAAATAAGGTTAAATAGAGAATGTAAAAAATAGGAGACGACATATCATGAAAAACGCAAAAGGAATTGTTTTCAAATATGGTGACAATGTAGATACGGATGTGATCATTCCGGCAAGATATTTAAATTCCTCCGATCCGGCAGAGTTAGCGACACACTGCATGGAGGACATTGACAAGGATTTCATCAAGAAGGTGAAAAAAGGCGATATCATTGTGGCTGACAAGAACTTTGGCTGCGGCTCCTCCAGAGAGCATGCCCCCATCGCTATCAAAGCGGCGGGCGTCAGCTGTGTGATCGCAGAGACCTTTGCCAGAATTTTTTACCGCAACGCCATCAATATCGGACTTCCCATCATTGAGTGCCCTGAGGCATCCAAGGGAATCGAGGCGGGCGATGAGGTGGAAGTGAATTTCGACACCGGCATCATCACCAATGTGACCAAGGGAACAACCTTTAAGGGACAGGCATTTCCTGAATTTATGCAGAAGATCATCGCCGCAGAGGGACTTGTGAACTATATCAACAGCGGTAAATAAAGGGAATTTTTATTCCACCTGCGCGGTCTCTTGAATAAGGAACCATGCAGGTGGATTTTTTTAGAGATAAAACGGAAAACATCTCATGATAAGAAAAGAAGAGCAATGATCATGGAAGAATCGGCAAAGCAGTCAACAGCTAAGAAAAGTACAAATAAATACGAGATAGACATGTGCAGCGGTCCGTTTCTGGGCAAGATCCTGATCTTTTATATCCCGTTAATGTTGTCCAGCGTGCTGCAGCTTTTATTTAACGCGGCGGATATCGTGGTCGTAGGGCGGTTTGCAGGAAATCAGGCACTGGCGGCGGTGGGTTCTACCAGCTCACTGATCAATCTGTTAGTGAATTTCTTTATCGGGCTTTCCATCGGCGCTAACGTGCTTGTGGCGCGGTTTTATGGCGCGGGGCAGAAAAAGGAGCTTTCAGAGATGGTACATACCAGCATCATGACGGCACTGATCAGCGGCGTGATCCTGGTGTTTGCCGGAATCTTGGTGGCAGGACCGGCGCTGCATCTGATGGGAACACCGGAGGATGTGATTGACAAATCCATTCTCTATATGCGGATTTATTTTATCGGCATGCCTTTCACCATGGCGTATAATTTTGGTGCGGCAATCCTGCGCGCCATCGGGGATACCAAAAGACCGCTTTATTACCTGCTGGGGGCAGGAATTATCAACGTGGCACTGAATCTGCTTTTTGTGATCGTCTTTTCCATGTCTGTAGCGGGCGTGGCGCTGGCAACGGTGATCTCCCAGGCAATTTCCGCAGTTCTGGTGATCCGGTGCCTGGTGCTGTCGGACGCGGATTATAAGCTGGATCTCAAGGAATTGTGCATCAAAAAGGACAAGCTGCTCAAAATGATGCAGATCGGTCTGCCGGCGGGATTGCAGAGCTCCCTGTTTTCCATCTCCAATGTACTGATCCAGTCTTCCGTGAACTCCTTCGGCAGCATTGCCATGGCGGGAAATACAGCAGCTTCCAATATCGAGGGCTTTATCTATATTTCCATGAACGCCTTTTCCCAGACGATCATCAGCTTTACCGGGCAGAATTACGGAGCGAAG
>CADBNO010000002.1 GCA_902796105.1 uncultured Lachnospiraceae bacterium
AACATCCGGCTTCATCGCCAGCACGCCGGCAATCGCCGCACGCCTCTTCTGTCCACCGGAAAGTTCAAACGGCGACTGGTAAAACAGTTCCGTAGGAAATCCGACTTTTCGAAGAGCATCAAACGCCCGCAGCTCCACCTCTTTTTTATCCAGCCCCAGATTCTTCGGCCCATAACACACATCGGAAAAGACATCCACTTCAAACAACTGGTGCTCCGGATACTGAAAGACCAGTCCCACCTTGCTCCGGAGTGTTTTCAGGTCATAATCCGGATCATAAATATCCTGTCCGTTGTAATAAATATGTCCGCTGGTGGCGCGGATCAAACCGTTCAAATGCTGGGTCAGCGTAGACTTTCCCGAACCGGTATGTCCGATGATCCCTACGAATTGCCCGTCCGGAATCTGCAGACAGATATCCTTAAGCGCATGCACTTCCTGAGGCGTATCTGCTCCGTATATATAATTGACATGATCCAAGATTATAGACATTTCAACGCCTCCACAAGCTCCTCTGTGGTCAATATTCCATTGGGCAGAGGAAGTCCGCGCTTCTGCAGTTCATGCGCCAGTAACGTCACCTGAGGCACATCCAGCCGCAGCTCCTTCAAACGTTCCACCTGAGAAAACACTTCCCGCGGTGTCCCCTCCATCGCAACCTTGCCCTGATCCATCACAAAGATGCGATCCGCATAGATCGTTTCCTCCATATAATGTGTGATCAGCACGATGGTTATATTTTCCACATCATTCAGGGCGCGGGCAGCCCGGATCACATCCTTACGCCCATTGGGATCCAGCATCGCCGTTGGTTCGTCCAGAATGATACACTTGGGATGCATGGCCATGACACCTGCGATCGACACACGCTGCTTTTGGCCGCCGGACAATTTGTTGGGGGAATGCTTTCGATAAGCGTACATGCCTACCGCTTTCAGGCTCTCCTCGACACGCTCCCAGATTTCCTTCGTGGGCACGCCCAGATTCTCCGGACCGAACCCGACATCCTCCTCCACCACCTGACCGATGATCTGATTATCGGGGTTCTGGAATACCATACCCGCGGTCTGACGGATTTCCCAGATATTCTCTTCCCGGGAAGTATCCTTGCCATCAACCCACACCGTCCCTTCGGTAGGACTCAGGATCGCATTGATATGCTTGGCCAGCGTGGATTTTCCTGAACCGTTGTGCCCCAGGATGGCGATAAACTCTCCTTCCCTGATATTCAGGGAAACCTTATCCACTGCCGTAGTGATGCCTTCCACATTGCCTTCCTCGTCGCGCCTGATATATTCGTATACTAAGTTTTTCGTCTTAATGATACCCATATGACCATTCCCCGTTACTGCTCATAACTCCGGCTTTTTCGTGCTTTTGCGTTCTATTGTACTAAATTCGTGCGTGAATTACAATAGAAATTTGCAGAATAGAAGCTTCTTGAAGCCTGCGCTTTAATGTTTGCCGATTGTATTTTGAACCAATATTGTTTATAATCTATAGTGTAGTTTTGGTTCGCAATTATTTTGAGAGGTTTCTTATGAATCAAATAGATAAAAATCAGATCCTCCGGATGGTTCTGATCCTGCTGGCCATCATCGGAGTTGTCGGCGTGGCTTCCTGTTTTCGGAAAAAAAGTGCTGTGACGCTGGATGAATATGCCAGACAACGGGGAAAACCTTATCCGGCTGCGAGCGTAGAAGCTCCCGGGTCCCCTTCGGATGCTGCTCCCACAGATGCAAAATCCAATGTTGCGGGAACCACGGATACTGTCCACCGGTCAGAGACCGACTCACAGCAAGCAGCCCCGTCAGATTCGGGATCAGCACAGTCTGTATTCCCCGCAGTTCCTGCTTTAACCGGCGCTCTTTTGAATGGCGGCAATGACGGACAGGCAATGTTAGGCGAACGTCTCACGTATCGGAATACCTCCGGTGAGGCTATCGCAGACTTTTATATAGAGCCGCTCTCCGCCGCTTTACAGCGTTATATCACCGGTGTATCCTATCCAGTCCTTGCCGGGGCAGATGCAACACCCGGGATCACACCGGACGAATTGCGATATGTGCATATTCTTCATTATGATTTTGAAGGGGAAGTGCGCGAAGGGGAGCTGATCTGTAATCAGGTGATCGCCTATGATCTGGCAGACATTTTTTATGAGCTTTACCGCAACGGATATCAGCTGGAAAAGGTGCTTTTGGTCGATGAATATGGCGGAGATACCACCGCTTCCGCCGAGGACAACAATACCTTCTGCTTCAACTATCAGGCGGATGAAGATCCCTCCGCTTTATCCAAACATGCGCTGGGACTTGCCATAGACATCAATCCCTATTACAACCCTTCCATCACCTACGACAAGCAGGGCGGTATGGAGGTTTCCCCTGGATCAGCTGCTCTCTATGCGGACAGGAGCATAGAATTTCCTTATAAAATTGATGAAAATGATCTATGTTATAAGTTATTTGTCAAACATGGTTTTACCTGGGGCGGAAACTGGAATTCCGCGAAAGACTATCGGCATTTTCAAAAGTCCCCTTAAATCAAAAAACTCCGGACATCACCATTCCTGGCTGTCCGGGGTTTTTATCTTTTGTACTTTGTAGATCCATCATGGATCCTTCGGATCGTATGTTTATGGTATGTTTACCCGTTTCGGATTAAACCAGCTCCAAAACAACTTCCATTGCAGCATCACCCTTACGAGGTCCGATCTTCACAATTCTGGTGTAACCACCCTTGCGGTCTGCATACTTCGGTGCATACTCATCAAAGAGCTTAGCTACCAGATCGATCTTCTTGGTGCCGCGCTTCTTTCCTGCAGCTTCTGTGGGAACTACGGTAACAGTGTTCAGAACCTTCAGCATCTGACGTCTTGCGTGCAGTCTGGAAGGAAGATCCTTCTTGATCTGCTTCTCAACTTCATCGTAAACGGTAACGGTAATCCCGTTCTCCTTCTTTACAAGCTTTCCGTCCTTGTCTCTTGCGCTCTCTGCAAGAACTTTGCCGGTCTCCTTGTCAACAACCTGCTTTACTCTCTTACCGTCCTTGTCCTTGCGGGCAACCTTTGCGGTTACGGTTACGGTCTCATAGTTGTCCTTTTCCTTCACAGCAAGGGCGATCAAGCCCTCTGCGATCTTCTTTACTTCCTTAGCTCTGGCCTCGGTCGTAACGATTCTGCCATTGTTGATCAATGCTGTTACCTGATTCTTCAGTAATGCTTTTCTCTGAGAAGAAGTTCTTCCCAACTTTCTATACTTTGCCATGATTCTTTTTCCTTTCTCCATTCATGGTGCATCCGGCAACGCTCTTTGGACTTATTTACCGGATGGAGACAACCCTGCGTGTACACATCGGCTTTACCACACCGGGACTATCCTGTCACTTGGTTTGCTTAGTTATCATCGCTGGGATTGAGCTGTAAGCCCAGTTCCTTCAGCTTTGCAAGAACTTCCTCCAAAGACTTGCGTCCGAGATTACGAACCTTCATCATATCTTCAGAAGTCTTGTTGCACAGTTCCTCAACTGTATTGATACCGGCACGCTTCAAGCAATTGTAAGAACGAACGGAAAGCTCCAGCTCGTCAATGCTCATCTCAAGCACCTTCTCCTTCTCATCGTCTTCCTTCTCCACCATGACTTCAGCAGTCTTGGCATTTTCAGACAGATCGATGAAGAGACTCAAATGCTCGCTAAGTACCTTTGCAGCGAGGCTGACAGCCTCATCAGGAACCAAAGTTCCGTTAGTGAATACATCCAAGGTCAGCTTATCGTAGTCAGTGATCTGACCTACACGGGTATTTTCCACGGTAACATTTACTCTTTCTACCGGTGTATAGATGGAGTCAACAGCGATCACTCCGATAGGCAGATCGTCATGTTTGTTCTTATCAGCACTCACATAACCACGTCCCTTTGTGATGGTCATCTCCATGTAGAGTTTCGTATCTTTTCCGCTCAGTGTAGCAATAACCAGATCGGGATTCAGGATCTCGATGTCCTGATCACACTGGATATCGGAAGCATGAACAATACCTTCACCGTTATACTCGATGTATGCGGTCTTGGCCTCGTTGGTCTCGCTGTTATTCTTGATCGCAAGACTCTTGATGTTCATGATGATCTCCGTAACGTCTTCCTTAACGCCGGGGATTGAACTGAACTCATGCAATACACCTTCAATCTTTACCTGACTGACAGCAGCTCCGGGCAATGAGGACAGCATAATTCTTCTCAAAGAGTTGCCAAGGGTGATACCATAGCCTCTCTCCAAGGGCTCAACCACGAACTTGCCGTACTTCTTGTCTTCTGAAATCTCAACAACCTCAATATTAGGTCTCTCAAAATCAAACACTGCGTATACCCTCCTTCTTTATGTGGATTTTGCGGATCCTTTATGAACTGATTACTTGGAGTACAACTCGACGATAAGCATCTCGTCTACCGGAATATCGATCATCTCTCTGGTAGGAAGATTCTTGATC
>CADBNO010000003.1 GCA_902796105.1 uncultured Lachnospiraceae bacterium
AGATCTCATAGTCCACGATCCCGCCGTTTCGATCTATCGTCATGAGACAGCTCAATGCCAGCCTGTCCTCCCCCGCATTCAGCGAGCAGATCCCATTGGACAGCGCATGCGGCAGCATAGGGATGACGCGGTCCACCAGATACACGCTGGTCCCCCTCTTAAGCGCCTCCCTGTCAAGGGCGGAATTTTCCTGCACATAATTGGTCACATCCGCGATATGCACACCCAGATGATAATTCTCCCCGTCAAAGGTCACATGCACCGCATCATCCAGATCCTTGGCATCCTCCCCGTCGATGGTCACCATCTGCACATCCCGCAGGTCTCTCCTGCCCGCTCTGTCGGACTCCGAAACCGGACACGCCACGCGCTCCACCTGCTGCAGCACTTTCTCCGGGAATTCCACCGGCAGCTCGTATCCGCGCACAATAGATATGATATCCACGCCCGGATCATTGATGTGCCCCAGGATTTCCGTAACCTGCCCTGACGGGTTCTGTATCCCTCCGTGTCTCCCCGCCAAACTGTTCTGACCAGTACCGTAATCCGTGATCTCCACCACAACCTTATGCCCGGTCACCGCTCCTTTCGAAACCTCCTCCGGCACGAAAATATCACAGGGGATCCGGGTATTGTCAGGGATCACAAAACCATAATGTCCTCTGCCCTTCTCATAAGTACCGACCACAGAAGTGCTCCCCCGCTGTATGATGCGGATCACCCGCGCTTCCTGCCTGCGGCCTCCGTCGCGGCCGCTGCCCGCAGGATTTGACCCTTGGCTGCCCGCACGTCCTTTTGTATGTCCGTCGGCGCGCCTGTCCGGCACCCGCAGCATGACCTGCACAATATCCTTGTGAAAAGCACCACCGGTATCCTCCTCAGGGATAAACAGATCCTCATCCCTGCCCTCGATCTCCACGAAGCCGAACCCCTTTGCATTGCCGATGAACGTCCCGGTAAGGACACTGCCGTCCCCTTTGACATACTTTCCCCGCGGGGTGAGCATCAGCTTGCCTTCCAGCAGAAGCTCCCGCAGACAGGTCTGCAATTCCTCCCTGTCCTGTTTGTCCACCTGCATGAACGCCGCAAGCTCCTTCTCCTTCATGGGCGCGTAAAGAGACGAGTTCACCAGCTCACATATTCTGTTTTTTCTGTCTGCTCTCTTATCCGCGTCCATTGCTCCTTCTTTCTCCGCCCTATGCTTTCTCCGCACTACTACCAAAGATCGTGCTATATACTTCGCGCACCATCTGTCTCACTGTCTGCGAAAAAAAACACTCTTTTGCAAGAGTGTTTTCTTTTGTGTCGATTAAAATACATTCAAATTCAGTACCAATGCCAACGCGATGAAGGAAAATGCCAGGATCTTGGTGATCCGCACCAGAAGACCTTCCATCGAACGCGCTTTATTCTTGCCCCAGTAGGATTCGGCGGCACCGCTGATCGCTCCCAGCCCTGCAGCCTTGCCCTCCTGCATCAATACCAACACAACAAGCGAAACACACACTATAATAAAAACAATCGTTAATGCAACTCTCAATGCTCCCATTTCACACCTCCTAATGTCAAGCATTTTTTATCATAACACATGTTCCGCCTGATTTCAACTACTTTTTTATATCAGCAAGCTTGTTTCCCCTTTTTAAAACCTAATGATCAAATCAAATCCCCCGCAGCAAGCTACGGGGGATCAAACTTGCTGCACAGCAAAGCTGCGGGTATTTGACCCTTGCGGCATTCGCCAAATTGACATGCAAGCATGTCATCTTGGCTCATTGCTCGCGTGAATAACACAAAACGGATCATGAGCTTCGCTGACACTTATTCTATTCCGGTTATCGTTCTAAATGATTCCGGAATATCCGCATCCCTGCAATATCGGTACTCAATAATATTCAGTCACAACGTTGCCATCTTCATCGTATACCACATGCTGACCCTTTTCATTATAATGTACCCATCCGTCCAAGACCTTTTGATAATCATCTGTACACACGCCTTTGTCACCGGGAAAAACCATAAAACAATTGCCTGCCGAATCTATAACCACCTGCCGGTATACGTACCCTTCATAATCCGGCAGTCCGGCCGCACCGGTTACTTCCGCATATTCCTGCCATACCTTCACTGTAAATGTTTTATCTGGATACTTTTCCTCCAGATATTTCTCAATCATTTCCCGCCTTGCATCAATCTTTTCTTCACTGATTTTCTTCTCTGATCTGATCGTGCATGCGCCAAATAAAATAAGTATTCCCATGCACATTCCCAGAAGTACAGCTTTTCTCTTCATTTTTCCTCCGTTATATCTTTAAAAGCAATCCAACGTTATCTGGTCTGTTTCCGTGAATTCCGGTTCTTCTTTTTTATGTTTGAGAAATGTGTCAAAGAATTCGAGATGGATCTTGCACAGATTCTCATGCATATAATCCGGATCCATTTTACCGGCGATCAGTTTTATCGGGATTGCATGTTTTAAATCAGAAAATGCCATATGCTGCATTCCGTCAAAAACGATTCTGTATGCGGGCGCATCCTTGTTGACAAACCCTCTGTAAATGATTTCCTTGTTGGACTTACAGTTAATCTGAAGATACGGTTTTGTCATGATCTTCCTGTCATGATTTCCAAACAACGCACCGTCGATATTTACACCGCATACATACTCGGGGTGATCCTGACAAAGTGCATATGCAACCGCTCCGCCCATAGAATGTCCGCTCACTCCGATACCATAATTAAAATCGATAAAATCGGCAAAATTCTCCTTTGCATAGTTTACCGCCGCAGCCACATCTTTTTCCCATTCCGTTACGCGGTTATTTAAAAACCCGCACGCCCTTTTTTGCCATTCGTCAATCGCCGCTGCCTTCTCTTCGAATGAGCCCTTTAATTTTTGTAACCGCTTCATATCCTTCACTACTTTGAAAACCGGTTCATTGTACATCCATTTCTGAATTCTTTTTTCAAAAGAAAACGTTGTACCGTCATCCAGGACTGTTAAGAGCGCCTCATGCGAATGCGTAACGGAGATTACCACATACCCCCAAGATGCGAGTTCTATACAAAGAAAAGAATTGCCTTCCCGATAGGAATTATACCCGTGATTAAAAACAATGAGCGGAAACCTTCTGTTCTCCACGTGAGGTGCATTTCTGAAGCACTCCATCGTATTTTCACCATTTGCTTCGAGCTTGTCGTAATTGATCGGAGCAAAAAAGTCTTTACGGATCGCTTTAGCAAGATCACGAGTCATATAACGTTCTTTATCCATACCTTCTACAGCATGGGAAGGAGCCGGATAAAATACTCTCGCCGCAACACTCCGCATTTCATTTTCATGCTCTCTCAGCA
>CADBNO010000004.1 GCA_902796105.1 uncultured Lachnospiraceae bacterium
ATCAGATCCTCCGTCCCCGGAGCCTCCCCCACCAACATCGCATTCCTGTCAAACCGCTTTGCCGCCTGCGAAATTGCGTCACACTGTTCCCCCACTTCCGTGGAAGCAACCGCATATTCGGAGCCGATCAGAAGAATCTGCCAGTTATCATTCATCAGGGCTTCCTTGGCTTTATCCGGGATCAATTCCCCCGGAATGCCGGCTCCTTTCACGGTATTAAGCCCTATTGCATATTTTACACCGTCCATGGCCTTAATCTCCGTAGCTAGCGACCGCACCTCCTTCTCCGGGACGTCCGCCGAGAGCATCAGCATATGTGTCGTACTGGTATGAAATACATCCGAAAGTTTCTCATTCGCCACAATGCTCGGCAGTTCCCGCGGCAGCGTGGAGTCCAGATTATAGTAAACGCCTACATGTCGGTTCCCATAGACAGCCGGTCCCAATATCACCAGATACAGCACCAGAAATACCACATGATATTTCAGCACAAACGGACCAATTTTCGTGAATTCCGGTATCAACGGCTTATGTTTCGTCCTTTCCAGTGCCCTGTCGAAAACAAGCACCATGGAGGGAAGCACTGTCACACAGCTGATGACGCCAATCAATACACCCTTTGACATGACGATCCCGATATCAAGTCCCAGCGTAAAACTCATAAAACAAAGCGCCACAAAGCCTGCAATGGTAGTGATGGAACTCCCCAGCACAGATGAAAAGGTCTCCGATATAGCGTGCGCCATTGCCACTTCCTTATCCGCATATTGGTGTTTCTGCTCCTCATAACTGTGCCAGAGGAAAATGGAATAGTCCATGGTGACCCCCAGCTGAAGCACCGCTGCCAGCGCTTTGGTCACATAAGAAACCTGACCCAGAAAATAGTTAGTGCCCATATTATAGACAATTGCCATGCCAATACTCGCCAGGAAAAGGAACGGTACCAGAAAAGAATCCATCGTGACGGACAGCACGAACACCGAACATAAAACCGCTAACCCCACATAGACAGGCGTCTCAGAATCCGCCAGATCCTGGGTATCCGCCAGCACCCCTGTCATGCCCGATATGTAGCATTGCCTGTTACAGATCTTTCGGATCTCCCGCACTGCCTCTATCACGGGGTCAGAGCTTGAAGTATCATCAAAGATCACAAACATCATCGTTGCGTCCCCCGCATTAAATACCTCATATATTTCCTCCGGCAAGACCTCCATTGGCATCGACAGATCCGCAAAACTGTCATACCACAGCACCTTCTTCACATGCTCCACCCGGGTTATCTTATCCTTCAGCGCTGATACCTCTTTCTCGCTCATTCCCTCCACGATCACCATGGAGAAAGCGCCCGTGCCGAATTCATCCACCATAATATCCTGTCCTTTCATGGTGTCGATATCCTGGGGCAGATAGCTCAGCATGTCATAGTTCACCTTTGTCCGAAAATAGAGCAACGCTGAAGGAACCAGCAACAAGACCGCAAGTATCAGTATCACAAATCTACCCTTGACAATCCTTTGGGAAAGTGCATTCTGCATAATCATCACTCCTCATCCACTACTCTGCATATTCTTAGTCGCCCCCAAGCAGCCACAAGCCTGCTTGCCCCCCAATACTCGCAGCCGCCCGGGACTGACTTAAATGTAGCATGCCTCCTCGGATTCGTCTTTACACAGATATCCTCTCCTGTCCATATTTTAGACAATTCGTAAAAACTGTATAAATTTGAGACAGCTTGACCAATATGTCTATTTTCACAATCCGATTTCCTATTTATGCTGAAAAGGTAAAACCAATAGGGGGAATAAAATTATGGACATAAAAGAAGAACTGAAATACACCATATATGCCACAAAACTAAGACATGCCAAACTCCGCGCAGCACACGCAAAGTTAACCAACATTCCGCTCAAGCGGTACAGGGATCTGATAAAAGAGTATCGGGATACCTTCTGTCCCGACTGCAAGATGACCATCACAGACCAAATGGTCAGCGAATTTGCTACGGTATTGGACCAAGAGGACATTCCTGCCGTTTTAATCTATCTGGAAGGACGCTGTCATTCAAGTACTGAACTTAACCATTCCTGATCATGAAACAATTTTACGCCGTGTTCTAAAAGTTCTCGCATGGTTTCAGCCAGCATCTCCTCATCCTCGCGCATTCCGCCCTGCGCCCAGTCTATAATGATTCCCGTTAAGCCATGGGCAAAAAATCTCGCGTAAATCTCTGCCTTTTTCTCTGTGATCACCTTTCTGCGGTCCAGCTTTTCTATAGCTGATCTATGTAGCGCGATCAGGATCTTAAACAAATACTCCTCAAAAAAGTTTTCAGAGCACTTGATCGTATGCATGTAAAATGCCTTGTCACGTTTCATCAGCTTCAGCAATTCACAGAATTTTTCGCTCCAATTTTTCAGCGTCAGCCCTTCCGTCAACGGCAGAAAAGCCTCCTCATAATAAATCCAGTCTAAAAGCTCAAATTTATCGGAAAAATGATAATAGAATGTCTGCCGGTTCACCTTGCAGTGCTCCGTCACATCCCGCACGCTTATCTTATCAAAAGCCTGTTCCTCACACAGTGCTTTCAGGCTCTGTGCCAA
This sequence comes from uncultured Lachnospiraceae bacterium, assembly GCA_902796105.1. Taxonomy (GTDB): domain Bacteria; phylum Bacillota; class Clostridia; order Lachnospirales; family Lachnospiraceae; genus Acetatifactor. Next base: position 2,604 of record CADBNO010000004.1, read on the forward strand.
TGCATATTTGGTAAATTGCATATACGCCATCATTACTACCTCACTCTATCTTTCTCCTGATCATTCGCACAAAGTCTTTACACGCATACATATCACCCACATTTGGATGTTCTTCACCCATTTGAAACATTTTGCGGAGTTCACTTTCACAATGTGGGAACTTTCTGATCATATTATTGCATTGATCACTGCTCACTCTGCCCTGACACAGAAAAGCACCATATTGCTTTGAATTTTCAGGCAGCCATATTTCAAGTGTTTTCAAGAGATTCGCCCTGTATTTCTCTGTTGGCACAAGACCACAGGTCATAAACAACGCATATCTCACCCCCGCCATCCGCTCCATCATATCCGCAATCTCCAGCCTGCATGCATAATCATGTATTCCAAAACCGATAAAGTAAAAATCTGCCACAGGAATCTCTTTCATTTTGTCAATATCCACGAGGATGCGTTCCGTTCCCTCCAATTCATCACAAATTGTCTCTGCCAAAAATTTTGTATTGCCGCTCTTTGACTGATAAATGACTGCATACTTCATGAACTCCGCTCCTCCTTATATTTGATTTCAATCCTCTCTCTGGTCTCCCCAAAAAAATATGGATACTGTTCCAGGACCTGTATGACTTCCGATTGTTGCTCCGATGGGAAATATTTCAACTTTTCCATTTAGTCTGGGAAAATCCTTTTCTATCATGGCTGCAAGTTCTCTTGCCTCCTCCATGCAAAGTGAATGGCACAAGAAACATTTTCCGCTGTAATCCACGCTATTTTCCGCATGAACCTTCATCATTTCCAAGGCACGTTGCATCACCTTTTTCTTACCACGGATCTTCTCCCGGGGTGTCAGTTTGCCCTGTGCATTCATGTTCAATAGCGGGCATATATTCAACACCTGTCCTATCATTCCTGCACCTTTTGATATCCGGCCTCCTCTGATGTAAAAAGACAGATCCGTCGAATAAAACCAATGATGCATACGCAGCTTATTGTTTTCTATCCACTCATACATCTCATCTATTTCCATGCCCCTCTTTTTAAATTCCGCAAGTGTATTCATAATCAGACCGTATCCGCTGGATGCTCCGAGTGAATCGACAACATATATTCTCCGTTCAGGGAATAATATAGTCAATTCCGCTTTTGCAATCATTGCAGACTGATATGTACCAGACAAACCGGTAGAAAAGCTGATATGAAGAATATCTTTTCCCTCAGTCAGATAGCGACTCCAGAACTCTATGTACTCTCCGGGGGAAACCTGAGAGGTATGCGTTGCTGCCCCTTTACTCATTCGCTGAAACAAGGTTTCTGATGAAAGGCTTTCTCCACAATCATCCAAATAATCTATGCCATCCAGCTGAAAATGAAAATATACCACCGGAATCCCGCACTTCTCAAAATGTTCCTTTGAAAGATCCGCTGTCGAACAACACGTCAACACATAATCACCCATATATATCCCCCTATAATAAAATAGCCAGCATATACGAGACCGCAAACACGAACACCCCCGCAACAATGTCTGTCAGCTTATGCCGTTTTAATGCAATTGATGCCCAGGCGCTTATGAGAAATATCTTTCCCATGATGCATCCTGCGATCACATTGACATATACATATCCCCACACGCAGGGAGCAATTGCACTGGCAGCATGTCCGCTGGCACGGATCTTCAAGATCAAATTAAATACTGTCAACATCACAACCGTAAAAAAATATGTGTAGAACAAAATTTTGATTTGTCTACCCGTATATAGGAGTCCCCAAAAGAAACACATTGTATATCCTGCCAGACTGCATAGAAAAGCAAGCTTACGCTGGCCTGATCTCCCTTTCTCCCTGACTGCCGGAATAAGTTTTGACAAAGGATATGCCAATAATGGCAGAATAACAAGCCCCACCCATGCCACAATATAATCTTCTTTTTGCCCAAAAGCATCCGTCTGTACACCTACTAACATGATCAGCAACACCGCAGCCATAATCGGTGGGATTGTACAAATTCGAATCATACCAGCAATTTTCTCCCATTTATGTGTCATTCTTTATCCCTTATACCTTTCACCCATTGACTTTCTTTCTATATGTGATATTATTATTTTGGTAAGACAAATGTACCACCCATACAACTGTTGGTCAATAGAACAGTCACGGAATGGACGCATTTTGCCCGCCTTGCATCGTCTATACAAAAAGGAGATTATATGTCTATGCAGGAAACTGAACTGAAAAAGAAATCCGTACTTCGCATGTCCAATGCGGAATCCAAAGAATTGACCAAAGAATGCGTGCGTCTGGCTCTCTTACATTTGTTAAGTAATAAATCCTATGAAGAGATCAGTGTAACGGATATTATCCGTAGATCTGGCGTATCCCGCGGCGGTTTCTATCGCAACTATTCATCAAAGGCTGACGTCATGGATGAAATGGCTCAAATATTTATAGAGAATCTGTCAACGGTCGCTTCAAGGGAAAAATACCAAAAAGATAAAAAAGAATGGGTCAGGAATATTTTTGAAGAAATTCAAAGGCATCAGGATGTCTACAAACTTCTCTTCAAAGCCAATGTACCCAGAGAATATCTTTTTCGGATTGAACAACATGTGAAAGAACGTTTTTACTCTGATACAGGACAAAGCTATTATTATTATATTGCACTCAATGCGGCTTTGCGGGCAGTCCTAATTGAATGGTTTCAGAACGGTATGCAGGAATCTGTAAATGATATGACCGATTTGATGTTTTCTATGATGCATATTTCAGATGCATGATTTTTGCAATCAAAAAGATTAGGAAATCTGTATTCCTAATCTTTATACGATGGTTATATTCCGAGTGAACAGATTTTCCCAATTCAATATCACACGAAGTTCAGATACTGAAGATATCTCTTCCCGTCATTCTCACTAATGCGTTCTCCAAACAGCACAAACTTCTGCCCCTCATAAAACCGGATAAGCTCTGCATCAGCTTCACAGTCAAGGTACACCACCGTACCTCCGATTTTATTCTGGACATCTGCCAATGCTCAATGGCTATCTTCATCAACTCTGTTCCCGATATTCTCTCTCCATTTTCAACCGCATAGTTTTTGCCGAACTGCGCAAGCAAAAAAGCCGATATAGTGTATGTCCTGTTCTCCTCATCCAGTTTTGAGAATCGTTTCAGTTGATCCCGCACATGTCGGGACAGCCCCTCCGAAACAATTTTCAGCGGTTTGTGCGCCAATGTGAAGTATCCAAGAAGCGCTCCATCCTCTTCATCGATCACAAGATATGTCACAGCCGTCTTCATTTTAGCAAACTGTATAGAATTATGATTCAGGAACCTTTCTATGTCAGGATTTAATATGGTTCTCACACCATCTTTTTCCATTTCGCAGGAATACATCCCAATATACTCTCTGACAAGTTCTTCCTGATCATCAGCCAGCATATCCCGAATGTTTGTCACGGAAATCCTCATTTTTTCCCCCACTTTTCAATGCCACGAAGCATAATTTTCTTCAACTCTGCCGGATCAGTGATCCTTCTGGCAGCCAATTCCTGCACCGGTACAATAGGTGCTTTCTCTGCCGCTTCCAAGGCGGCAACATATTCTTCCATAACTTTGGGATTATTTATCTTAATATCCTCTATGATGCTAGATGTAGCCATACTCTGCACCTCCTGTTCCTCTTTATTCTTTGTATCGACATGTCTCTTCAAAATATTACCTCTAAGACGGCACAATCATACATATATAGTATACCAAAAATCCATCTGATCCACAACAACAGTTTTAGAAATAATAATATGCCAAATACTCTTATATTTTCCTTTTTTCTCTGTCTTTATAATTAAAGTGTTTACTTCACTGCATGGTCCACCATGACCCATGCCATGGTTCACCCATAGAGCGCACTCACCCCTTGGTGCATAGGGTTATTTTTTCGCAATCGAAAAGATCAGGCGGTTGTGCTATTCCTGATCTTTCCATAAGTTTCGTATAGGCATGTATTAGCGTGGGTTGTGTGTATATCTTTATGTGAGTGAAACTTCCGCCTCCCTGCTGGCCAGCCCATACCCGAGCCTCGCACCGTCCAAAAACAACGGAATCTCATATTCTCTGCAGAGTCCGGAAATCTCCGTCAACTCCTGTTTGCTGTACAACGTACCGTATTCCGTCGGATAAGAAATGTAAACCATGCCCGGATAAACCATGTGCTCATGGTTTGCGTCCGCATAAAAGTTCTCCAGAAATCCGCGCAATTCCTCTGCCTCTATCTTGCCATCCTTTGACGCAAGCTCCAATACCTTATGACCTGTATATTCAATGGCACCTGCCTCATGCACACTCACATGCCCGGTCTTCGCAGCCACTACACCCGCGTAATTCTCCAGCATAGCGCTGATCACCACCTGATTGGTCTGGGTTCCACCCGTCAGGAAATACACTTCCGCATCGGGG
>CADBNO010000005.1 GCA_902796105.1 uncultured Lachnospiraceae bacterium
ATCATCCTGGCCGATATGGAAATGGACAAGGAGACCATCGCCGCCGGTATCCTGCACGATGTCGTGGAAGATACCGTCATGTCCCTTGAAGAGTTAAACGAACAGTTTGGAGAGGACGTTGCAGTCCTCGTAGACGGTGTTACAAAACTTAAAAATATACATCTGTCAGGAGAAAACACAGACAAAGCTCCCGACAGACTTGAGATGCAGGCGGAGAACCTCCGTAAGATGTTTCTCGCCATGGCAAAAGATATCAGAGTCATCCTGATAAAACTGGCTGACAGACTTCACAACATGCGTACTCTCAGATATCAGAAACCCGAGAGTCAGCAGAGAATTGCGAGAGAAACCCTTGAGATATATGCACCTATTGCCCAGAGGCTTGGTATCTCCAAAATCAAGGTTGAGCTTGATGATCTCTCGCTTAAATATCTTGAGCCCGATGTATATCAGGATCTCGTAGAAAAGATTGAGGTCAGAAAGAGCTTCCGCGAGAGATATATTCAGGACATAGTTGACGAGGTCAGTTTCCATGTAAAGAATGCGGGGATAGATGCAAAAATCGACGGCCGTGTAAAGCATTTCTTCAGTATTTACAAAAAGATGAAGAACCAGAACAAGACCATCGATCAGATATACGATCTGTTTGCGGTCAGAGTCATCGTAAATACTGTCCGTGACTGCTATGCCGTACTGGGTGTGATCCATGAGATGTATAAGCCGATCCCGGGACGTTTCAAGGATTACATTGCCATGCCGAAGGCAAATATGTACCAGTCCCTGCATACGACGCTGATCGGAAGCAACGGACAGCCGTTTGAAGTGCAGATCCGGACTTTTGAGATGCACAAGGCGGCGGAATATGGCATTGCGGCACATTGGAAATACAAGGAAGCCTCCGACGGGAAACATGTGGAGACCCAGGAGGAGGATAAATTAGTCTGGCTGCGCCAGATCCTGGAATGGCAGCGGGACATGTCCGATAACAAGGAGTTTATGAACCTGCTGAAAAATGATCTGGATCTGTTTTCGGATCATGTGTATTGTTTTACACCTACCGGTGATGTCAAAAATCTGCCGGCGGGTTCCACACCGATCGATTTTGCCTACAGCATTCATTCGGCAGTGGGTAATAAGATGGTAGGAGCAAGGGTAAACGGAAAACTGGTGACCATTGATTACGAGATCCATAACGGAGACCGGATCGAGGTCATCACCTCGCAGAATTCCAAAGGTCCCAGCCGTGACTGGCTGAATATCGTCAAGAGTACGCAGGCGAAAAACAAGATCAATCAGTGGTTTAAAAATGAGCTGAAGGAAGATAATGTCGTCAGGGGCAAAGAGCTTTTGACGGCATATTGCAAGGCGAAAGGGATCAACCTTCCCTCGCTGATGAAGCCCGACTATGTAGAAGGCATATTGCGCAAATATGGGTTCAGGGATTGGGAGAGCGTGCTTGCGGCAGTAGGCCACGGCGCTTTGAAGGAAGGCCAGGTCATCAATAAGATGCAGGAGGCCTACGAGAAGGAGCACCGTAAAGAGCTTACCAATGAAGAGGTTCTGCAGAGTATCGCGGAAGCCAGTGCGGCGAGAGAAGCCAAGGATATACACCCCACTCATATCCGTTCCAAGAGCGGGATCGTGGTGAAGGGGATCGCGGATCTTTCCGTGCGTTTCTCCAAATGCTGTTCTCCTGTGCCGGGGGATGAAATCGTCGGATTTGTCACCAGAGGCAGAGGAATTTCCATTCACAGAACGGATTGCATCAATATGCTGGCCTTGCCGGAAGCGGAGCGGGAGCGATTGATCGATGCGGAATGGCAGGCACCGGAGCAGACCGGAAACGAGAAATACGAGGCGGAGATCAAGATTTTCGCCCATGACAGGAGCGGGTTGTTGGCGGATATTGCCAAGGCGCTGACGGAGAAAAATATTAACATTATGTCGATGAACACCCGGACGAACAAGCAGGGTGAAGCGACACTTCAGCTGGCGTTTGAGATCGGCAACAAGGAAGAGCTTGCCCGTATTGTTGACAAAATAAGAGGTATCGACAGCGTCATCGACATCGAGAGAACATCAAGCTAGAGCAGACAGGAGTTTGCAAAGCTCACATGTCGGTTGGCATGGAGGAGCTTTGAGAGAAGGGCGGATAGTAAAGGATTATGGGAGCGTTAAAGATTGGACGGATCGTGTTGGGCGCAGGGTCCACAAACACTTATTTTGTATACAGAGAGGGACAGGAAGAGTGTATCGTGATCGATCCGGCGGATTACGGCAGGCAGTTGTTTGCAAATCTGAAAAAGAACGGGTTGCGCACCGCTGCCATTCTGCTGACCCACGGACATTTCGATCATATCTGGGGCGTGGAAGGTCTGAAGGCAGCCGCCAATGAGGTGGCAGAGCATCATGATTATCCCCCGGTTCTGGTCTATGCGCTGGAGGCGGAGAAACCGCTGCTGAACCATGCCCGGATGAATGTATCCGAGCAGGCCGGAAGAGCCTGCGAGATTGAGGCGGACAGTTACGTCAGGGACGGCGAGGAGATTGAAGTGGCAGGGATGAAATGTAAGGTCATAGCCACTCCGGGACATACAGCGGGCGGATGCTGTTTTTATTTTGCGGAAGAAGGATTTTGCGTCTGCGGCGACACCATTTTTCAGGAGTCGGTGGGACGGACAGATCTGCCGACCGGCAGCATGAGCGCGCTGATCCGGTCGATCAAGGACAAGATTTTTGTGCTGCCGGAGGAGACGAAGCTCTATCCGGGACACGGGGATACTACTACGGTGGGCCATGAGAAGAATTATAACCCGTTCTGCGGGTGAGGAGGTTTTGGCAACAGCAGTTGCGGTTTCCGGGAAACTTGGGATGACCGGATCCGGACAGGCATCCGGCTTGCATTGCGGATACGGAAAGAGAGGGAACAGGCATGAGTTTACAGACTCTCTCAGAATCAGAGATCATTATGACACTGGTAGCTCTGGCTCTTTTGCTGGCGGCAGCTTTTGGTGTCGGCACTTTTATGGAAAAGATCAAAGCGCCTCGCGTGGTGGGAGAAATCACGGGAGGTATTTTGTTGGGCGGCACCTTCCTCTATCACTTTTTTCCAAATGTGATGGGGGGCATCTTCTTGGCTTACGAGCAGGAAGGTAAAGTGTTAAATATTTTTTATCAGCTTGGGCTGATCTTTTTGATGTTTTTGTCCGGATATAATACAAAGCTGGAGGTGGACAGGGAGAACACGAAAACCATCGCCTGTGTTTTTGCCGGAGCAACGATCCTGCCTATGCTGGGGGCAATCCCGTTCATTCCGATGTTTTCGGATGCGTTTATCGGAGAAATTGGAAATGATGCGGCATTTGGTCTGGTGTTTACCATCGGCGTGGCGATCACCTCGATCCCTGTGATCTCCAAGATTTTTTTTGATATGGGGATCATGAATACCCGGTTTTCCAACACGGTATTGACCGTGTCTACGTTTCAGGATCTGTGCCTGTGGATCCTGCTGAATGCTGCGACGCGGATCGCGGCGACAGGTGTTTTACGGGTGTCTGACATGCTGCTTGTGGTAGGGTTTACCTTAGGGCTGTTCGCGGTGGCAAAGCTGATCTCGGATCACGCGGGCAGGAAGGCGCAGGGAGAGCCGGTCAGGGCGGTGACCTTCTATTCTCTTAGCTTTGTGGTGCTGTTGGCGGTATGCGCCGGTTTGTATAAAGTCGGGATCAACATTATGTATTCCGCTTTTCTGGTGGGGTATCTGGTGAAATCCTTTGTGGGCGACGCCGAAGAAAGTGAGCCGAAAAAGCGGATGGAAGCGCTGGGAAATTTCGCGTTTTCCTTCTTTGTGCCGATCTATTTTGCATTGGTGGGGATCCAGCTGAATCTGATCCATGATTTTTCCCTGATGCGTTTCCTGATCTTCTTTGTCATTGCCTTTGGATTGGAGGCGGCGGGGACACTGATCTTCCTGCAGTTTACCAGCTTGAATGCAGCCACGAAGCTGAATTTTGCGGTCACCATGAACGCCAGGGGCGGACCGGGTATCGTGCTGGCCACGGTGGCGTATTCCTACCGGATCATCAGTGTAGAGTTTTTTACGGTTTTGATCCTGACCACCATGTTGTCTTCTCTGATCGCGGGATATTGGCTGCGCAGACAGCAGAAGCTGGATCCGGATATTTTCATGAATCTGACGAAAATGCCTGAGGAGTAAGGAAAAAGCATAAGAAAAAATATTAAGAAAAAGTACTAAGAAAAAGGGTGTTTCAGATGTTGATCATAGAGTTAAACAGAACCAATTATGAATATGACGTGAATTCTCTTGTGCGGGCGTTTTATCCCGGAGTGAATGTGACGATCCTGACGCCGGAGAGTACCGAGCAGCGCAGAAAGCAGACCCAAGACGAGGAAAAGACCTGTGAGGCTGCCAAAGAGCAGGTATATCACTGGGACATTACGCTGGCAGATAACGGGGCGAAGGTGCGCCTCCTGCCGTCGGAAGGCGCGGCGAAAACGATGCCGACAGAGGCGGCGTACAGGAGCGCGACCGCACAGGAATTTGTTTGGGAATATGTCGCGGAGGGATTCCCCCAAAAGGCGGAAAAACCGGATGAAGATAAAGAAAAACAGGGAAATCTGGACTACAAGCATGGGTTCAAGCGATTCCTGTATGGCGTATTGTGTGAAGTGACGGGCAGGATGCTGCCGTGGGGCAGTCTCATCGGCATCCGCCCCACCAAGATCGCATACAGCATGCTGGAGCAGGGCAGCAGCGATGCAGAGATCCTGGACACGTTCACCGGGATCTATTCGGTGAGTCAGGAGAAAGCAGCACTTGGGCTGGATATTGCAAAGCGTGAGCGGGAGATTTTGAAAGACGTGCATTATGAGGCCGGGTACAGCCTTTATGTCGGGATTCCGTTCTGTCCGACCACCTGCCTGTACTGTTCGTTTACGTCCTATCCCATTGCGGCACACAGAAAGCAGGCGGAAGCCTATATAGACTGCCTGATCAAAGAGATGGATTTCGTGGCAGAGCAGCTTGCGGACAAAGTGGTGGACAGCATCTATATCGGCGGGGGCACGCCTACCACACTGGAGCCGGAGCAGCTCGACAGGCTGATCACAGCGCTGAAGGAGCATTTTGATTTCCGGACCGTAAAGGAGTTTACCGTGGAGGCCGGACGGGCGGACAGCATCACCCGAGAGAAGCTGGAAGTATTGTACAGACAAGGTGTCAGCCGTATCTCTGTGAATCCTCAGACCATGAAGCAGGAGACCCTGGATATCATCGGCAGGAGAGCATCCGTGGAGCAGGTGCTTGCCGCCTATAAACTG
>CADBNO010000006.1 GCA_902796105.1 uncultured Lachnospiraceae bacterium
CTGCTCCGTCACAACGGCATCTACACCGTGGTCCCTGCGCTTTTGCTTTTGACGATCCGGCTTAAGGGTACCGCCAGGCGCTATGCGGCAACGGCACTGCTCACCACTTTCGTTGTTTACGAGATACTTGTGAAAGGGATTTTCCCGGCTGTCGGGCTTGGCCGGACCACCATCGTGGACGCTTTGAGCATTCCGTTCCAGCAGACCGCCCGCTATGTGTGTGAGCATCCGGAGGAGGTCACTGACACAGAACGGGCTGCCATTGAAGACTCCTTTGTCAGCTACGACATCATGTTTCAATACGATCCTCTGATCGCTGATCCCATTAAAATCTATTGCAACGGACAAAATCTGGATCAATATTTAAAGACATGGCTGCAAATGTTCCTAAAACACCCGGACACCTATCTGGCCGCCGCGTTCAACCTGGGCTACGGCTATCTGGCGCCTGTCTCCCCGCGGATCGAAGCATGGATCCAGGGTGTATACTATGACTATATGGAGGAATTGGGGCTCTATCATCCCTTTGACATAAAATATAACCATTACCTGGTCTATCTCTGGAACTGCAGCATGGCTCTGCCTTTGATCCAATATCTGGCAGCACCCGGATTTTACACTTGGATCCTGTTGATCCTGGCATTTCTGCTGCTGAAAAAACATCGGTACGAATCCCTGATCCTCTTCGTGCCGGCTTTCATGAACCTGCTCGTCTGTCTGGCATCCCCTGTGGCAGGCACCATGCGCTATGCATTGCCCACAGCCGCCCTAACGCCGATCCTTATCGGCTGGACATGGTATGCCTTACACCAAAAAACGACAGACTGATCACAGTCTGCCGCAGCTTTGATCTATATGGCTATATGGGCTAGATATACGCCACCGTAAAATGCGCCTCACCGTTCCTGTCCGTCTCCATGATGATGTAGGACGGTCTGCGGTTTTCCTGTCTGGGATAAGAAAGACTCCCTGGATTGAGGGCGATCGCCGGCCCGCTTAAGTCGATGACGGGACGGTGCGTGTGTCCGTAACAGACAATGTCCATACCTCTGGCTGCGGCCTCCCGCTTGATGTAATCGCTGCCGGCAGACACATAGTAGGTATGCCCGTGGGTCACCCAGAGCTTGTATTTTCCCACCTGAATCTCCAACTCTCTGGGCAGATCAGAAAAGAAATCATTGTTCCCCAGCACAATATAAAACGGACACTCCGCTGCTTCCCGCAGCATGTCCTCCGCGCCTTCCGCATCTCCGCAGTGGATCACCATATCCGGCTTATGTAGTTTTACCACATTGAAAAACGTATCATTCTTTCTATGCGTGTCACTGACGATCAATACTTTCATGCGCTTACTCCCTCGCTTCTTATCCCCTTCGCTTTCTGGCCTCTTTGTTTCCCTGCTTCCCCGTCCCCCTGCCTGCACATTTTCCGGCTCCTCAACTATTGCGCTTTTCCAGTTCAGCCTTCATCAGCCGCAGCGCCTGTCCACGATGGCTGATCTTGTTTTTCTCCTCCTCGGTCAGTTCCGCCGTAGTCCTGCCAAACTCCGGCACAAAGAAAATAGGATCATACCCAAAACCATGGCTGCCCTTTTCCTCATACCCGATGCGCCCTTCCACTGCCGCACGCACCGCAAGCTCCTCACCATCCGGCAAAACCGCCGCTATGGCACAGACAAAACGTGCTGTCCGCTTCTCATCCGGCACACCGTTCAGTCGCTCGATCAGATTCGCATTCTTGATGCTGTACGGGGTATCCTCCCCCAGATATCTGGCGGAGTAGATCCCCGGCTCACCGTTCAGCTGATCCACCTCTAATCCGGAATCATCCGCCATAACGACAGCTCCCTGCGCTTCCTCACAGGCCGCTACCGCTCTGGCCTTGATCAATGCATTTGCCTCGTAACTGCTGCCATCTTCCACAATATCCAGGGAAATACCTGCTTCCTTCATCGACAGGATCTCCGCCCCCAGATCCGCTAATATCATCCGGATCTCCTTCATCTTTCCTGCATTTCCCGTCGCAAATATAATCTTCTGCATTCTGCTCTTTCCTCTCCTTGTTCCTCTCATCAGTAACTGCGAAACATCTTTTTCCAGGTTGTACGTGCTGTACAATTCGCAGGCGGTGGCGCCCTTCATCTCTTCGGCGGCTTCGGCCCCAAAAACTGATAAAAATATGTTTTCATCATGCCGTTATAAATCTTCCGGTTCTTGTCCGCCTTACGCCCAATGTCTTTTTCCGCCTGCTCATAGGCCGTGATCAGATACATGCTCCAGGAATCCAGCGCCCGAAAGCGTTCTCCAATGGTGCGGTACAGCGCGGGCATCTCCTCTTTCTCCTGCAATCTCTCTCCATAGGGAGGGTTTGTGATCAGGAATCCGTATTTCTTCGGATGACTAAGCTGCGCCACATCTCTCCGCTGAAAATGGATCAGCCCATCCACTCCTGCCAGCTTTGCGTTTTCTCTGGCAATACGCACCATCTCCTCATCCAGATCATAGCCCTGAATGTCTGTATCCACCTGCAGGTCCACCTGTTCTCTCGCCTCGTCCACTGTATCATACCAGAGCCGTTTCGCCACGATATGCTCCCAGCTCTGTGCCGTGAAATCCCGGTTCATACCCGGCGCCATATTGGCCGCCATCATAGCCGCCTCAATAGGGATCGTACCACTGCCACAGAACGGATCCACCAGGATCCTGCTGCCGTTCCATGGCGTCAGCATGATCAGTCCTGCCGCCAGATTCTCTGCAATAGGCGCCTTGGCTGTCAACTTCCGGTAACCCCTTTTATGTAAAGACTCGCCGGTGCTGTCCAACCCCACTGTGACCTCATCCTTCATCAGGAACACACGGATGGGAAAACTCTCCCCGTCCTCCGCAAACCAGTTCACCTGATAAATCCCTTTCAGGCGGTCTACCATAGCTTTTTTCATGATAGACTGGATGTCCGACGGACTGAACAGCCTGGACTTCACGCTGGCCGCCTTGGTCACCCAGAATTTCCCGTTTACGGGAATATATTCCTCCCAGGGCAGTGCCTTGGTCCCCTGAAAGAGTTCCTCAAAAGTCTCCGCATGGAAACTGCCTATTTTGATCAAAATGCGCTCTGCAGTGCGCAGAAAGACATTAGCGCGGCACAGCGCCTCCTCGTCGCCGAAAAATGTCACACGGCCGTCCGCCACCTCTGTCACATCATATCCCAGATCTATGATTTCACGCTTCAGAACCGCCTCCATGCCAAAATGGCAGGGTGCGATCAACTCAAATCTTCTCATATGCCTTATATTTCCTCTGTTTCTGATATCTCACATAATTGCCTGTCTGTTTTAGTATATCTGTTTTGACAGATTCTGTAAAGTCCCTGCCCAAGAGATCACGCACCAAAAGAGGACGCCAAAAAGCGTCCCCTTACCGATGTCCATTCTCTCCTGCCCAGCTTAGTTATTGTTCTTTTTCTGATTGTTCCTGGTGCTGTTGTTGGCACTGTTCTTAGTGCTGTCCTTGCAATCCTTGCTCGCGTTCTTGGAACAATCCTTGGAACTGTTATTGTAGCTGTCGCTGTAATTATTGCTGTCGCTGTAATTGTTGTCGTAGTTGTTCTGATTATTATTGGACATTTTGAATCCCTCCTGCTTGTTTTTCGTTACAGGAGTAGTATTGTACAAATGTCAGCAAATTATCCATATATTTTGAATTTTTATTTTCTCTTTTTTTATAGTCTTGATCTTCGCCTGAGCCGGATCATTATTCCCCCCGCTTTCTGCCGCAATCCGGACAGAATCTGCTGGTGATCCCTTTGGCTCCGCACGTGCAGTCCCAGCTCTCGCCTGCGGCGCTGCCTGCCGCGCTGTTCACGGCATTTACTTTGCTTGTGCCGCAATCCGGACAGAAATTGGTCGTGATGCCGGTCTTGCCACAGGACGGACATACCCAGCCATCAGCTCCCGCCATACCGGCTGTATTCTGCATGGGTGCTCCCTGTGCTGCACCGGAGGCTGCATTCCCCTGCACCACATTGCCGAAGCCTGCACCGACCTGTGCGGACTGCTCCATAAGTGGATTCAGCGCATCTCTGGTCATATTGATCACGCCGCCCATGGCACCCAGCGTCACACCAAGCCCTGCCAGCTCGCCCAGTCCGCCGCCTATACCGCCGCCATTGCTTCCGTTGCCGCTTCCGCCGGTGATACCGTTCTGCATCGCTTCCAGGCCAACCTGTCTCGCTGTCTCCTGTCCATACGTGTAGCCCTTCATCTTCATCTCCTGCGCCTCTGCTTCCGCCTGCATCCTGTAGGCATCTGCTTCTGCCTGTGCCTTGATCCGCAGCGCATCTGCTTCTCCCTGCGCACTCACGGTTTTCAGCTGTGCTGCCGTCTGCGCCTCCACAAGCTTTCTGCCCTGCGCAGCCTCCGCCTCGGCTCTTTTCACTTCCTCCTCCCGAACCTTCAGGGTCCGGTCTGCGAACTGCTGCTTGAGACGGATAAAATTCGGATCATCATCCGGCGTCATAATGCTGGTCACATAGAATTCCGGCATGATCAGGCCATACTCTACCAGCGTCTCGTTGATGATATCGCGCAATTGCTCGGAGATTCCGTCCAGATAAGAATCAATCTCCAGAATATTGATATTCTGCTCCTTGATCACTCTGGCCAGATTGGATTTCACCTTGTTCATGACAAGAGCCTTGAATTTCCCTGTACCGTATGCCTGACCTTCGCCGATCACATCACTCTGCAGCAGACCATCCGTAGTTCCCACCAACTTTAAGATCAGCTGACGGGAATCCATGACGCGCAGATTGAAATTTCCGCTGGCGCCGATCTCCACATGCAGCCCCTATGCCGGATCAAACAGGCGCACTTTGCTGTCCGTCCCCCATTTGATCCCCATCTGCGTGGTCAAATTGATAAAATACACCTCCGCATGGAAGATGTTCTCGCCGCCCGTGCCCAGCTTGATCGCATCGCGCAAAAGCGGTATGTTGTAAGTCTGCAGGGTATGCCTGCCGGCACCGAAAAGATCCAGTGCCCGCCCGTCCTTAAAGAACAGCGCCTCCTGAGACTCATGTACGATCAGCTGCGTGCCGAAATTGAAGTCCTCCTTCGGATGCCTGTAGACAAATACGTCATTACTGCCCTCATACTGAATGACACTGATCAGTTCCAACTATTCACTCCCTTTCCGCTAAAACAGCCATTATTATCACAATTCCCAAAGGTACGCCCACAGCGATACCTGCCGCAGGTCCTGTACTCACATGAAAAACAAATGCCAATACCAGAAACAACAAAAGCGGCACCAGCAGCAAAAATGACGCGATCTCCACTACAATGGACAGTACCCCGTCCAG
>CADBNO010000007.1 GCA_902796105.1 uncultured Lachnospiraceae bacterium
GACCTGGGTGATTCCATCAGCCTGGTGAAGCTGATCGGTGAGGTGAGACCGGATGAGATCTATAATCTGGCTGCACAGTCTCATGTGGAGGTGTCCTTTGACGTGCCGGAGTATACGGCGGATGTGGTGGCAACCGGTGTGCTGAGGGTGTTGGAGGCAGTGCGTGTATGTGGTCTGGAGAAGTCCTGTAGGATTTATCAGGCCAGCACATCTGAGCTTTACGGCAAGGTGGAAGAGGTGCCGCAGAATGAGAATACACCGTTCCATCCCTACTCCCCTTATGCGGTGGCGAAGCAGTACGGATACTGGATCGTGAGGGAATACCGGGAGGCATATGATATGTTCTGTTGCTCCGGGATACTATTTAACCATGAGTCTGAGCGGCGCGGCGAGACCTTTGTCACCAGAAAGATCACGCTGGCTGCAGCAAGAATTGCTCAGGGGAAGCAGGACAAACTGTATCTGGGTAATCTGAGCAGTCTGCGGGATTGGGGCTATGCTAAAGATTACGTGGAATGCATGTGGCTGATCCTGCAGAACGATAAGCCGGAGGATTATGTGATCGCAACCGGCGTACAGCATTCCGTGCGGGAATTCGCCACACTTGCTTTTCACTATGCGGGAATCGAACTGGAGTGGCAGGGGGAAGGACTGGATGAAAAGGGCATTGACAAGAAAAACGGCAAGGTTCTGGTGGAAGTGTCCCCTGATTTTTACCGCCCGACAGATGTGGTCAATCTCTGGGGGGATCCCACGAAGGCAAGAACGGAGCTCGGATGGAATCCTATGAAGACCAGTTTTGAGCAATTGGTAGAGTTGATGGTAAAACATGACATGGAAAAGGTTGCCTTGGAGAGGGCAGGCGAGCATATCCGTCTGAATCTTGCAGAGTATTTGGAAAAGGGGATTGTAAAATGATGGATAAAAACGCGAAGATTTATGTGGCAGGGCACAGGGGGATGGTGGGTTCTGCAATTGTAAGAGAACTGGAACGTCAAGGTTATACAAATCTGGTTACCAGAACGCATGCGGAGCTGGATCTGTGCAGACAGGCAGATGTGGAGCAGTTTTTTGCGGAGGAAAAGCCGGAGTATGTTTTTCTTGCAGCGGCTAAGGTAGGTGGGATCGTGGCAAACGCGGAGGCGTTGGCGGATTTCATGTATGATAACATGACGCTGGAGATGAACGTGATCCATTCAGCATGGCAGAACGGATGTAAAAAACTGGAATTTCTCGGAAGCAGTTGTATTTACCCCCGCATGGCACCGCAGCCAATGCCGGAAAGTTGCCTGCTGACGAGCGAATTGGAGAAAACCAATGAGGCGTATGCATTGGCAAAGATTTCCGGACTGAAATACTGTGAATTCCTGAACAGACAGTATGGGACGGATTATATCAGCGTCATGCCTACCAATCTTTACGGTCCCAATGACAACTACCATCCGACCCACAGTCATGTACTTCCTGCGTTGATCAGACGGTTTCATGAGGCGAAGGTTGAGGGAAAAGAATCCGTCACCTGTTGGGGAGACGGCAGTCCGCTACGGGAGTTCCTCTATGTGGATGATCTGGCAAATCTGTGTGTGTTTCTGATGAACCATTACAGTGGGAACGAGACGGTGAATGCGGGCACGGGAAAAGAGTTGTCCATTAAAGAACTGACAGAGCTTGTGGCTAAGGTGATCGGCTATGAGGGGAAGATTGAATGGGACACTTCAAAACCGAACGGCACGCCGAGAAAACTTCTCGATGTAAGTAAGGCAACCGGGCTTGGCTGGACCTATAATACGGAGTTGGAGGAAGGGATCCGGCTCAGTTATGAAGACTTTTTGAATAATCCCATGAGAGCAGAGAGGTGACAGATATGAATATTATATTGTTGTCCGGTGGATCCGGAAAGAGACTTTGGCCGCTTTCCAATGATGTCCGCTCTAAACAGTTCATTAAGATCTTCAAGAGAGAGGACGGTACCTATGAGTCTATGGTGCAGCGAGTGTATCGTCAGATCAAGGCTGTGGATGCAGAGGCCACAGTGACGATAGCTACCAGCAAGACGCAGGTATCGGCTATCCACAACCAGTTGGGGGAAAATGTCGGGATAAGCATTGAGCCTTGCAGAAGGGATACTTTTCCGGCAATCGCACTTGCGACATCTTATCTGGTGGATGTGATGGGAGTTGATCCGGAGGAAACAGTGGTGGTATGTCCGGTGGATCCTTATGTGGAGGAAGATTATTTTCATGCACTGAAGGACCTGGCAGAGCAGGCTGACAGAGGAGAGGCCAATCTGGTACTCATGGGGATCGAGCCGACGTATCCCAGTGAAAAGTATGGATACATCATTCCGGAGAGTCCTGCGCAGACGGCAGCTGTGAAGACCTTCAAGGAGAAGCCGACTGCTGATGTGGCGAAAGAGTATATTGCCAGGGGTGCATTGTGGAATGGCGGGGTGTTTGCCTATAAACTCAAGTATGTTTTGAATAAGGCGCATGAGCTGATCGATTTTACGGATTATGAGGATCTGTTTGCCAGGTATGAGACGCTGAACAAAATCTCCTTTGATTATGCGGTGGTCGAGAAAGAAGACAAGATACAGGTAATGCGCTTTGCCGGACAATGGAAGGATCTGGGGACATGGAATACGTTGACAGAGGCCATGGAGGAAAATGTGGTAGGCAAGGGGATCCTGAATGAAAATTGTAGCGGCGTACACATTATCAACGAGATGGATGTGCCTGTGCTGGTCATGGGATTGCATGACGTAGTGGTATCGGCAAGCCCTGAGGGGATCCTGGTTTCGGACAAGGAGCAGAGCTCTTATATCAAGCCTTATGTGGATGAGATCGACCAACAGATCATGTTTGCAGAGAAGAGTTGGGGAAGTTTTAAAGTATTGGATGTGGAAAAAGAATCCATGACCATTAAAGTGACTTTGAATGCCGGACATTCCATGAATTATCACAGTCATAAAAACCGCGATGAGGTGTGGGTGGTGATCAGCGGCCAGGGAAGAACCATTGTCGACGGTATGGAGCAGAAGGTAGAGCACGGAGATGTCGTGACCATGAGTGCAGGCTGCAGGCACACGGTGATAGCGGATACGGAATTGAAATTGATGGAAGTGCAATTGGGAAAAGAAATCAGTGTACATGATAAGCAAAAATTCGAGGTGGAGTATTGAGAAAACCATTTTTGCTGCGTCCTTCCGCGAAGGATTATCTGTGGGGAGGAAACAGACTGAATGATGAATTTGCAAAGAATCTGGATGTTAACCCGCTGGCGGAGACATGGGAGTGTTCTACCCATCCTGACGGCCCGAGTATGGTCGTTTCCGGAGAATATGCAGGGGAGAGTCTTGCGGATGTGCTGCGTGCACATCCGGAGTTTCTGGGGACTCATCCTGTGGAAGTACATGAGTTGTGCCGGAACGGACAACTGCCTATCCTGATCAAGTTTATTGATGCTAAGCAGGATCTGTCTGTGCAGGTGCATCCGACAGACGAATATGCAAGGCAGTACGAAAACGGCAAACTCGGCAAGACGGAGATGTGGTATGTGCTCGATGCGGCCAAAGACGCGTCCCTGATCTACGGGTTGAGGCGGCATGCGGACAGAATGACCATACGCAAAGCGATAGAGGAAGGAAAGCTCAACAGATATCTGCAGCGTGTTCCCATCCGGAAAGATGAAGTCTTTTTTGTGCCATCCGGCATGATACATGCGATCGGCGCGGGAGCATTGATCGCGGAAATTCAGGAAAACAGCAATCTTACTTATCGCCTATATGATTATGACCGGGTAGATAAAAACGGAAAAAAGAGAGAGCTGCACATTGATAAGGCATTGGATGTAGCTGATCTCAGTGCGGTCAGAGAGCCCAGACAGCCTTTGCGTGTTCTGCGTTATGAGCCGGGAATGGCAAAGGAGCTGCTGTGCAGATGTAAATATTTTGAGGTGTATCGATTATTGGTGAATAATGAGAGGAGACAGGTGGTTTCTTTTTGTTCCGACAGTATGAGTTTCCGTGTACTGCTGTGTATCAATGGCTGCGGTATGATCCGGTTTGAACGTGAAATCCTTGAGATTTATAAGGGTGATTGTATATTTGTGCCGGCGGAATCTGTAGAAATGCGGCTCCACGGGCAAATGCAGCTGCTGGATGTGAAAGGATAAATTCAAAACAGTTCCTGGATCAGATATTGATAGATCTGTTCGTTTTTGGGCTGCCAGTTTTCGCAGATCCCGCGGGCAATCTCCTCCGTGGGAACGGAAAGTGTTAAATTGATCAAGGTGATATTTTTATCTTTGGCGATCAGGTTTGCCTCGTATTCGCCAGAGGTAGATTTGTAATAATGGCTCTGCACAGATACTTCATTGCGCAGGGTCATTTCATTTTCGCGAAAATAGGCATCAATGTCCTGCTTGATCGAGAGACTGATGCGATTATCGAAAAAATGGAGTGTTTCGGAGCCTTCCGGTGTGATCTTTAACAGGGTACGGTTGCCGATAGTCTGAGAAGAGAGCATACCTGCTTCCGTAAGCTCGGACATTATCTGCTGCAACGTCAGGAAATTTGTGTATTCCTGTTCCAAAATAAAATCACTGATCTGTGCCGCGGTAAGGGGGAAGGTGACACGGTCAAGCATATAGAGGACAATGAGTTTATAAAGTGTTAAAGGATCTTGTAACATGGCAGTGCTCCTTGTATGTGATAGGAATGTTTATTTCCGCGAGGCCTTTGAGCTGGCAGGCGTGTGTGTGGCGGTTTTTACATGATCTCCCTGATGGGCAGAGAGTAGCTTTAATCGCTTGTGCAGGCTGTTTAGGACATCCCGCTTATTTGCGCTCCATTTGGGGGCGAGCAGAATGCTTTTCGGACCGTCTCCGGTGAGCCTGTGAATAACTATATCCGGTGAAAGTCGTCGGATACAGTCGATCAAAAGATTCAGATATTCATCTTTTTCTAATGGATGCACTTCTCCGCGAAGATACATATCGCCTAAATCCGTGCCGCTTAAAATATGCAGTAGCTGTAATTTGATACCGAACGGACGAAGCTTGTTCATATAGGTAATGCTTTCCCTGAGCATATCCGGGGTCTCGCCGGGAAGTCCGAGGATCAGATGTACGATCACGGGGATATTAATTTCCTGCAGTTTCCGGAAAGCTTTTTCAAAGCAGGGCAGTTCATAGCCGCGTCGTATGAAACGGGCGGTTTGTTCATGGATTGTCTGTAAGCCTAACTCAACCCATATGAATTTGTTCGGAAAGGCTGTTTTTAATTCTGCTAATAAACTCAGCACTTCATCGGGCAGACAATCCGGTCTGGTGGCGATGGAAATGCCGCAGACATCAGAACGGGACAAAGCTTCTGAATAAATTTGGCGCAGGTATGGGACAGGGGCATATGTGTTGGTGTATGCCTGAAAGTAAGCGATCAGGTTTGGGGAGAGCGATCGTCTGCTGCTTTGATCCGGATCGGCATCAGCCGCAGAAATATGACTGATCCATTCGGTGATGTCTGCTGCAAAATCGCCGCTGCCCCCGGCACTGCAGAAAATGCAGCCCCGAGTGTCTAATGACCCGTCCCGGTTGGGACAGGTCATATGTGCATTTAGGGCAATCTTATAACATTTTCTGCCCAGTGTATTCTTGCACCAGGCGTCCAGAGAGTAATATGGCTTGCCATACCACTCGGGTCTTATTTCCTGCGTTGTCATCTTCATGCTTTCTTGATAAGAGATTTTACTGCCTCGGCTACTTTTTCCGCAACCATGGGATTGAAAGGCTGGGGCATGATATTGTCCTCGTTCAATTCATTTTCCGGAACCAGGGCGGCAATCGCTTCTGCAGCAGCTAATTTCATTTCCTCTGTGATCTGGGGAGCGCGTCCCTCCAGCGCACCCTTAAAGATGCCGGGGAATGCAACTACATTGTTGATCTGGTTGGGGAAGTCACTGCGTCCGGTTCCGATGATCCGGGCACCTGCTGCTTTGGCTTCATCCGGCATGATCTCGGGAACCGGATTTGCCATAGCAAAGATAATGGCGTCTTTATTCATGGAAGCTACCATCTCTTTGGTCACGCTGCCGGGGGCGGATACGCCGATGAAGATATCGGAGCCCTTCATAGCGTCTGCCAGAGAACCGGTCAGATTGTCCAGATTGGTTACCTCGGTCATTTCTTTTTTGATCCAGTTCAGATCGGATCTGTCTTTGGAGACGATACCGGTGCGGTCGCACAGGATAATATGTTTGAAACCATAGGTGAGGAGAAGCTTGGTGATCGCAATCCCGGCAGCTCCGGCGCCGTTTACTACGACGCGGCAGTCCTCCTTTTTCTTGCCGATGATCTTCAGGGCATTGATGGTACCGGACAATACAACGATAGCGGTACCGTGCTGATCATCGTGGAAAACGGGAATATCCAGAGTCTCCTTTAAACGCCTCTCAATCTCAAAACAGCGGGGAGCGCTGATGTCTTCTAAGTTAATGCCGCCAAAACCGGGAGCCATCCAGGTTACAGCTTTGATGATCTCTTCGGTATCCTGAGTATCCAGGCAGATGGGAACGGCGTTCACACCGCCAAATTCCTTGAAGAGTACAGCTTTACCTTCCATAACAGGCATTGCAGCGTGGGGACCGATATTTCCCAGACCCAAAACTGCGCTTCCGTCGGAAACCACGGCGATAGTGTTGGCTTTTATTGTATATTTGTAAGCTGCTTCCTTGTCCTTGGCAATTACCTTACAGGGTTCAGCTACACCCGGGGTGTAGGCAAGTGCAAGATCCTCGCGGGACTTCACGGGAGTCTTGGAGACGGTCTCCAGTTTGCCGTTCCACTGTTCGTGTAACATTAACGCTTTTTCATTGGTTGTCATGACATTACCTCTTTTCTGATATTTTACAGGATCATATAGTTAAACTGTTTGTGACAAATCTATTCTATTATATAATAGTGGGGAAGTTATTGCAAATAAATTATTTCCGGGGAAAACATTTTATCAGCAGCAGGTGTCCTTCTTTCACGGTGACGACAGCGGTTTCCCCCGGCAGTACTTCGTTGCTTGTAGCATATTGATATTCGCTGGTAATCTCGCCGTCTGTCAGAGGAAATCTGGCATTTTTGATGGTGATCCCTTTTGCGGTGCCGGAGATGTTCAGCAGGGAAAAATACGGAAAAAAATCCGGAATGCAGGCGGGATTTCGGGATACGAGCTCCATTTCGGAATAGTCATCGATCAGCCTGGCCTTTTTTCCCGCGGAATCCAGCATCAGCAGTGCATATACATTGACAAGGGTATGATCTAGCCTGTCACCTGCGGCGCCGATCAATAAAAAGGTTTCAAAGCCGCGCTGGATAGCTTCTTTTATGGCATAGATCGTGTCGGTGTCATCCTTTTCCCGGGGAAGAGTGATGGTTTCCACAGGAAGACCGGGGTTTTCCCAGGAATCAAAATCGCCGACGATCAGGTGAGGAGTAAGATGAAGCCGTTCCTGGTGCTTCAGACCGCTGTCACAGAAAATATAGAAATCGTTATTTCCCAGATAGCTGCGGATCCTGTCATAATTTCGGATCGTGGCGCCGCCGATGATCACGCATTGTTCCTGTCTCATGGAATGCCCTCCTTTTGTGCAGATCCTGTTTTGGATCATCGGCTTATATTTTAGACTGTCGGCAGGAGATTTTCAACCATAGGATGAGCGTTAAAATAAAATTCTTTTCTTTCTGCTTTTGGCGTGATATAATAATTTGCGAAACGGCAAATCAGAGGGAGGAATATTCCTCTGAAGTTTAAGCAGATACAGAAATTATAAGTACGGCAGGAGGACAGAATATGTATTCATTGGACGAAGTAAAACTCGTCGATCCCGAGATCGCACAGGCGATCATGGACGAGCAGGCAAGGCAGAACAGCCATATCGAGCTGATCGCATCTGAGAACTGGGTGAGCAAGGCGGTGATGGCAGCTATGGGAAGCCCCCTTACCAATAAGTATGCGGAAGGGTATCCCGGCAAGAGATATTATGGCGGCTGTGACTGCGTGGATGTAGTGGAGAATCTGGCAATCGAGAGAGCAAAGAAGCTGTTTGGATGCGACTATGCAAATGTACAGCCTCACTCCGGTGCACAGGCGAACATGGCGGTGCAGTTCGCAGTGTGCAATCCCGGAGATACCATCATGGGTATGAATCTGGCACATGGCGGACATCTGACACATGGTTCACCTGTGAATATGTCCGGTAAATACTTTAATATTGTGCCTTACGGCGTTAATGATGAGGGCTTTATTGATTATGATGAACTCAGAAAGATCGCGTTGGAGGCGAAGCCTAAGATGATCATCGCCGGGGCATCTGCATATGCGCGCACCATTGATTTCAAGAAATTCCGTGAGGTTGCAGATGAGGTTGGCGCAGTGCTTATGGTAGATATGGCGCACATTGCAGGACTTGTAGCAGCAGGTCTTCACCCCTCACCAATCCCTTATGCGGATGTGGTAACGACCACAACTCATAAGACGTTGAGAGGACCCAGAGGCGGTCTGATCCTTTGCAATCAGGCGGCAGCAGACAAGTTCAACTTCAATAAGGCTGTTTTCCCCGGTATTCAGGGTGGTCCTCTGATGCATGTGATCGCGGCAAAGGCGGTTTGCTTCAAGGAGGCACTTTCCGATGAATTCAAGGTTTATCAGCAGGGTATTGTGAATAACGCTCAGGCGCTCTGCAAGGGCTTGATGAGCCGTGACATTAAGATCGTTTCCGGTGGTACGGATAATCATCTGATGCTGGTAGATCTGACCACTTATAATCTGACAGGTAAGGCAGTGGAGAAGCTTTTGGATCAGGCGCACATCACCTGTAACAAGAATACGATCCCTAACGATCCGCAGTCTCCGTTTGTTACCAGCGGTATTCGTCTTGGGACTCCGGCAGTTACTTCCAGAGGGATGAACACCGAGGATATGGACAAGATTGCTGAAGCCATCGCTATGGTAGTGAAAGGCGGCGAGGAGAAGGTTCCTGAGGCAAGAGCGATCGTTCAGACTTTGACAGATAAGTATCCTTTGATCTGAAAAGAGAAAACGGCAGATAAATAGAAAACAGCCAAGCACAAAGCAGCGATCCAGGCGGTTAACCTGACTCGCTGCTTTTTTGTGTGTATTTGTGTGTAATAGAAGATGCTATCGGTAAAGGCTTTTTGTTGCGTGAAGCATTTGCCTATAGAATCCCATGCTGACAGAACCCTATGCTTCTCCGGAAGTGCTATTGACGTTTGCAGTTGCTGGATTTGCGGTTTCTGCTTCTGCAATACATCCTCCGCTGATCACTACGGTGTCATCGTCTGTGTTGCAGGTATTGCAGGGGCTACAGGTGTTGCACCCGTTACTGTTGATGCCGCAGCATTCCTGTTTCAGGCGTTCTTCATAGAGAGGCGCACCGAGCTCCAGAGGCTTGATCGCCAGATTCAGAAGATCTCCTGCGACAAAACGCATGCAATCGGTATCCTCAGGAGCAACAATACTTCCTTTGGGCACATCAATCTTTCCGGAGGTAGCAAGCTTATAGCCGGCAAAGTAAAGGCTTTGCAAAAACAGCGTCACGCCGATCGATACGGTACTGTCGTCCGTGTCAAAGTTCAAGAGCTTAGCCATGCAGCACAGATTGATGCCTTGCGTAGCGGTATTTCCGGCTGCATTAAATCCGACAAAATTAATGACCGGGGTAGGTTCTGCTCCGGTCATGTCATAGGACAGACCATAGGGTGCATAGATATCAAGCTCTACGGAATTCGGATTAGTGTCTTCATCGTAGGTGGGATCTGTTGTTGAGGATGGCAGATAGACTGCTGTCGGATAAATTGTATCGACCAGACGATCTGCGGAATCATAAAGATTCATCGCAAACTGCACGGTGATATTGGACAGTGTGATCCGATAGCAGTTAGGGCGTCCGCTGATGGCCTCGATCACCACATTTCCGTCTCCGTATTCATAAGCTGCATCAATGGCTTTGACAGAAGCTGAGGTCACGGTGGGATAGGTTGTTCCGATATCTTCCTCCAATTCAAAGGTTGTACATAGGTTTATCCCGATCTCATCGTAGATGGCAGGTGCGTATGCACCGAGCATATTGGGATCTCCGCAGATCGGATTGATACATACATCTTTACAGCATCCGGAGTCGTTCATGGACTGAACCACATTGCTTACAATGCGGGAGTTTGTTCTACATTTACATTTAGCCATAATAGATTTCCTTTTTTTCTTTGGTATATAATATGTTCTAATTCCATTTTGTGACCATAAGATAAAGTAAAAGTTGCATCGTGGTGATGGGAATGAATGAAATATATGAATTGGAGAAAGACCGCTGGGTGATCTTTTGGGAGCGAGGAACACAACTGCTCATGCAATATAAAGAGGAGGAGCGGATCGGAAGACTGATCCTGCTGGCAAGGGATTACGTCGGTGGATTCAGGGCAGCGAAATATGAAGGAATGCTTTATTATCTCTATGTAAATGAGAGCGGAGATGTGTTGTTAAGAAATATCAGAGACAATCTGATCTACTATCAGATCAGGCATGAGAGGAATGACGAAGGCGGAGAGGCGTCTGCCCAAAACAGTGTGGGAGAAGTTTTGGGTTTGCATGTCTATGAAGGGGAATTACGGTTATGGTATCTGGATGCAGACGAAAAAACCAGGACAAAAAAATTGCAATGTATTTTTCCACTCAAACCGGATAAGGGACGAGTGGTATTGGCTGGGATTCCATGGGAAACAGCAGTGCATGTGTCAGAGACAGAGCAACTTCTTGTTTTGCTCTGTGCAGAGAAACAAAGTCGGGATATCTATTATGTCGGGAACGGACTGCAACTGCAGAAAATCGCAGCTGTGGATCCAACTTTTGCAGAAGAGCAGAGAAGGAGATATACAGCGGCGCTCGAAGAGGTGCAAAGGCTGAAAACCATATTAGAAGAAAAAGGACAAAATCTGCAGGATAAGGATCGACAGGTGAATGCGTTGCAGGGAATGTTGGAAAGTGCCAGCCGACAATACGAAGAACTGATGCATGTAGCGGAACAGTATCGTGATGAGGCCATCAAATGGCGCAGTAAATTCATGTTTTAAAAATTTACACTTGTGCTTCCGGATATTCTGTGTTAGAATATCTCTCGTTGACAAACAAGTGTCCGCTTACCGGATACATCAGAGGGAAAAACATGAATCGAAAGAGGGAGCAAAAAGCAAAGGAAGATACAGCCAAATACTTTGTTGTGCGGCGAAAAGCAATTCCGGAAGTGCTGCTGAAGGTTGTCGAGGCAAAGAGGCTTTTGGAGTCGGAGAAAGTGATGACGATTCAGGAAGCGGTTGATGCTGTCGGTATCAGCCGCAGCTCTTTTTACAAATATAAGGATGATATCTTTCAGTTTCATGATAATACGCAGGGAACGACGATCACATTGACGTTTCAGATGGATGATGAGCCGGGACTGTTGTCAGATGTATTGAAGACCATTGCCGAATATCAGGCCAATATTCTTACGATCCATCAGAGTATTCCGATCAACGGGATTGCTTCTCTCAGTCTGAGTGTACAAGTTCTGGAACGAACCGGTGACATTTCCAAGATGATCGAGAAGATGGAGCAGCAAAAAGGTGTGCGGCATGTGAAAGTGTTGGCTAGAGAATAGAACAGGCAGAGTAAAATATACAAGATAAAGGAGACAAGCTATGGTTCAGGTTGCAGTGTTGGGCTACGGCACCGTAGGAAGCGGTGTGGTGGAAGTCATCGACAAAAATAAGGAGATCGTGAGTGGAAATGTGGGGCAGGAATTAGATGTGAAATATATTCTGGACCTGAGAGATTTTCCGGATGATCCTTATGGAGATAAGGTGATCCATGACATTGATACAATTCTGAATGATAATGAAGTATCGATCGTATGTGAAGTGATGGGGGGCGTGGGGGCTGCCTATCAGTTCACCAAGGCAGCGCTTCAGAAAGGCAAAAGTGTATGCACATCAAATAAAGAACTGGTGGCTAAGCATGGTCCGGAGCTTCTGCAGCTGGCAAAGGAGAACAACTGCAGTTATCTGTTCGAGGCAAGTGTAGGCGGCGGTATTCCGATCATCAGACCCTTAAATGATTGCCTGACCGCAGAGAGGATTGAAAATATAACCGGTATTCTGAACGGAACCACAAATTATATTTTGACGAAAATGGAGCGCGAGGGTGCGGATTTTGCTACTGTTTTGAAAGAGGCGCAGGAAAAAGGATATGCCGAGAGAAATCCCGAGGCGGATGTGGAGGGACATGATGCCTGTCGTAAGATTGCTATTCTGTCGTCCCTGATGACTGGAAAAACAGTGGATTCTGAAAAGATTTATACGGAGGGGATCACGAAAGTTACGGCAGATGATTTTGTCTATGCCAAAGCAACGGGAAGAACGATAAAGCTTTTGGCTAAGAGCGATGCGATCGGTGAGGGGGAAGTACTGGCTATGGTAGCGCCGTTCATGGTGGACAAGGATCATCCGCTTGCAATGGTGAATGATGTATTTAACGCGGTATTTGTGCGTGGCAATATGCTGGGTGATTCGATGTATTACGGGCGTGGTGCGGGAAAGCTTCCAACGGCCAGCGCGGTTGTGGGCGATGTGGTGGAATGCGCCAGAAATCTTGGCAAAAATATTCCTTGCCGTTGGTCGACAGAGGATGCCATTCTTGCAGATGCGGCAGACATTGAAGATGCCTATTATGTTCGCATAAAAGCAGACAGGAAAGCAGAGGCGCAAAAGGTGTTTGGCGACAGCAGGTTTGTGGAGATTGCCGATCGTGATAAAGATTTCGCGGTTTTGACAAATCCTATGAAAGAAAAGGAGTTTGCTGCAAAATGTGAATTGTTGGGAGATGCAGTGATCAGCCGGATCCGTTTATACTAAAATTAGTTTCTGATGCGCAAAGAGCGTGCGCAGAAAATATGATAAAACTGAGGAGTTGGAAAAATGGCAAAGGTAGTAAAATTTGGCGGCAGTTCTCTTGCCAGTGCAGAGCAGTTTCAAAAGGTAGGCGATATCATTCGGGCGGATAAACACAGGAGATTTGTAGTCCCTTCCGCACCGGGCAAGAGGTTTCCTAAGGATACCAAGGTGACGGATATGCTCTATGCCTGCTATGATCTGGCAGCGTCAGGGAAGTCTTTCTCGAAGGAGCTCAAGGCCATCAAAGCACGTTATGACGAGATCATTGAGGGATTGATGCTGGAGCTTTCTCTGGATGATGAATTCAAGACGATAGAGAAGAACTTCAAGGCAAAGCTGGGCAGAGATTATGCGGCTTCCCGCGGAGAGTATCTGAACGGTATTGTCATGGCGAAATATTTGGGATATGAGTTTATTGATGCGGCAACGGTGATCTTCTTTGATGAGAAGGGTGAGTTCGATGCGGAGAAGACTAATGCGGTGTTGTCTCACAGACTGACCGAGTGCGGGTTGGCAGTGGTTCCCGGTTTCTATGGTGCGAAACCGGATGGATCGGTAAAGACATTTTCCAGAGGCGGTTCTGATGTGACCGGTTCCATTGTGGCGAAAGCAGTGAGAGCGGATGTTTACGAGAACTGGACAGATGTATCCGGATTTATGATCGCAGATCCCAGGATCATAGATTCTCCGGAGAGTATCGATGTGATCACTTATAAAGAGCTGCGCGAGCTTTCCTATATGGGAGCAAGCGTGTTGCATGAGGATGCGATCTTCCCGGTACGGCAGGAGGGAATTCCCATCAACATCAAGAATACCAACAGACCGGACGACCAGGGAACATGGATCGTCGGCAGCACCTGTCAAAAGTCCAAATATGTCATCACCGGTATTGCCGGTAAGAAAGGATTTTGTTCGATCAATATCGAGAAGGATATGATGAATTCCGAGATAGGTTTTGGAAGGAAAGTACTTCAGGCTTTTGAAGATCAGGGGATTTCGTTCGAACATGTGCCTTCGGGGATTGATACCATGACGGTATTTGTGCATCAGGATGAATTCATGCATAAGGAGCAACAGGTGGTTGCCGGTATTCATCGTCTGGCAAAGCCGGATACCATTGACATAGAAGCGGATATTGCGCTGATCGCAGTGGTGGGTCGTGGTATGAAATCGACGCGCGGTACTGCAGGCAGGATTTTTTCTGCTTTGGCACATAATCGTATCAATGTAAAAATGATAGACCAGGGATCATCAGAGCAGAATATTATCATCGGTGTTTCGGATAGTGATTTTGAACCCGCGATCAAGGCAATATATGATATTTTTGTGACAACAAAATTATAGAAAAAACCCAAAGGCAGTTTTCGGTGCAGAGCATTCGAAAATTGCCTTTTTTGTAAAAAACACCGATTTTTCATAAATTTACAGAAAACATGACAATAAAGACAAAAAGAAATAAAAAATTTTATTTTTTTTGCAAAAATGTGTTGACAAATAATCCGGGGCATGCTATATTAATATCAACAAAAGAAAACATCTTCTACAAAGCACTTACAAGGAATGTTCTTTATAGGGCGCACGGCCCTCAATAAACGTTAATATAGATTGATCGAGTACACAGAATGAAGTAGCGAGTTGCCGCAGACAGAGATCTCGGAACGTTACAGTATATGAATACAAAGGGAATGTGGAAAGATAGGAGAACAGGTGGAAGATGGAAGACAACTAAATATTGAGGACATGCTTATACCGGGAGGTATAAAAAGCAAATAACCTGAAAGAGAGGTAAAGGCCGTTGGAGAGCATAGTCTGAAAGAGGGTATTGATGTGGCAGAATCAATACCCTCTTTCGTTGCGGTATCCGGAAAGGCGACATGGCAGCGTATGAAATCATGTGTATGTATTCACGATAAACAAGATAAATCCTATCAGGGTTAAAGCGGGATTTCTAAATATTTTAGAAAAAGAAATATTTCAGTGGAAAAATGTCAAAAAGTAATGTATGATAGAAGACGAATTTATTTATAGAATATTTTATAGTACAAAGGTGGATCGAAATGGATCAGAAGATAAAAGAACAGCAGGAAAAGAGAGAATTACGCAGAAAGCGGCGGATTCGCGCGCAGGTTTTTGCATACATTAACCTGATCATATTGCTTGCCTTGATGGCAGGCGGCATTGTCTATGGTGTGCAGTATCTGACGAAAAAGAGTGAGCAGAATACACAGGAGATGCAGCAGCAGGTGGATGAGATGCTGGGAACGGAGGAAACGCTGGAGGTGCCGGATACACAACCCGAGACGGAACAGGTCATTGAGCTTACTCCACAGCAGAAACTGGATGAGATCGTGAATGCTGGTATAGAGGTGATGCCCCTGGAGGATAAGGTGGCGGGGCTGTTTATTGTGACTCCGGAATCCATCACCGGCGTAAGTACTGCGGTAAAAGCCGGAGACGGTACCAGACAGGCGCTGACAAAGTATTCTGTTGGCGGAATCATCTACAATACCAAAAATATCCAGAATGAAACGCAGTTTAAGGAAATGATCGATACTACAAAGCTTTATTCCAACTATCCTCTGTTTATTGCCATTGAGGATGAAGGCGGTTCCGTGAGTCCTTTGGCAGAAAAACAGTTGGTGGATAAGCAGACGGGAGCGGAGGAACTGGGACAGACTAATGATGCTTCACAGGTACAGGCTGTAGGAGAGGCGATCGGTGGGTATCTGTCCGAGTATGGATTTAATCTGGATCTTGCACCGGTGGCGGATCTGAACAGTGTCGCCAATTCCATTATGGCGAAGCGCAGTTACGGATCCTCGGCTGATGTCGTAAGTCCGCTTGTGGCTGCAATGACGGAAGGATTGAAGAGCAGGAATATCAGCACTTGTTTGAAGCATTTCCCGGGAATGGGAAGTACGACACAGAATCCGGATACCGGATTAGCGTCGTCTGACAGAAGCGCGGAGGATTTCAGAGCGAATGAGTTTGCCGTATTTCAAGCGGGGATCGATGCCGGTACAGATATGGTGATGGTGAGTCATATGGCGGCTCCGTCTCTGTCCGGTGATAACACGCCCAGTTCTATGTCGTCTGTGATCGTAACAGATATTTTACGAAATGAACTGGGATTTGACGGTGTGATCATCACTGATGCAATGAATCTGAAAGCAATCTCCGATTACTATGGTGCAGATGAGGCAGCGGTGATGGCCTTGAAAGCCGGCTGCGATATGATCCTGATGCCGGAGGATTTTGAAAAGGCTTATAACGGGGTATTAGACGCTGTGCAGAACGGTGTGATCTCGGAGGAACGTATCAATGATGCACTTCGCAGAGTTTACCGGGTAAAATATGCAGACCGTGTAACGGAATAGATTTTGAGTTTAATTGTGTCTTTACTTTAGCGTACTGCTATGGTAAAATAACCCTTGTTTTAGGGGCTTTAGCTTGGAAAGATGTTTTAGCCCCAATTTTTTGATGGAGGAGAGTATTATGAAAAAGAAAATTGCGATGTTATTGACCTTGACCATGATGTCCGGTCTGTTGCTCACCGGTTGTAATACCGGCAGCAATGCAGGAACCGGCGCTTCCCAGTCTGCAAAGGCAGATCTGGTATACGCAGTGGAGGCTGGAAGTGCAGGAGAGGAAGTTGCCAAGGAGAAGGGCTTCAGGATCAATTCTGTGGCTTCCCAGGCAGATGCATTGATGGAAGTGGCATCCGGTACTTCCGATGCGGCGATCATTGATCTGCTCATGGCAGGCGCTATGATCGGTGAGGGTACCAGTTATCCTAACATGATCCACACGGAGGAGCTGACCACCGAGGAGTACGGCGTAGGCTGCCGTAAGGGTTCTGACCTGGCTTCTTATATCAACGCAGTGTTTGCGGATACATATGCAGATGGTTCCCTGAAGGCAACTGCTGAAAAATATGGTGTGCAGGAGTCTCTGGTGGAGCAGACCGCTACTGAGTTTACAGCATCCGCAAGCGACAGCGATGTGGCTTATATCCAGGGCAAAGGCACTCTGATCGTGGGTATCACGGATTTTGCACCGATGGATTACAAGGATGACAAGGATCAGTGGATCGGTTTTGATGCAGATATGGCACGTGTGGTTGCAGAGAGAATGGGCGTTACAGCTGAATTCGTGGAGATTGACTGGGATAACAAGATCATGGAGCTCAATTCCAAGAATATTGATGTGGTCTGGAACGGGATGACTCTGACCAACGAAGTGAAGGAGTCCATGGAGTGCACCAACGCATACTGCAATAATGCGCAGGTGGTAGTTGTTAACAAGTAATGATTGACAAAGGATGTGGTGTTTGCCTATGTTTTGGCCGGTTACCTGGTCCCTGCTGAATGGTTTGTGGACAACATTTAAGATATTTGGACTTACTCTTGTGTTTGCGCTGCCGCTGGGGCTTGTTATCGGCGTATTGAGTATGAGCAAATGCAGGCCTGTAAAGTGGTTGATCGAATTCCTTGTCTGGATCGTGAGGGGAACGCCTCTTATGCTCCAGCTGATCATTATTTTTTACGGTCCGGGATTATGGCTGGGACACAACATCTGGAATGGCGGAGAAACAGGAAGGATCACGGCGACAGTGGTGGCCTTTTCCATCAACTATGCCTGCTATTTTTCCGTGATCTTCCGCGGCGGTATCGAGGGCGTTCCGGTCGGCCAGAGAGAGGCCGGTCAGGTACTGGGTATGACGAAAATGCAGATCTTTTTTAAGATCACTTTGCTCCAGATGATCAAGCGGGTGGTGCCGCCCATGTCCAATGAGGTGATCACATTGGTGAAGGATACCTCCCTTGCCAGGATCATTGCGGCTTATGAGCTGACCTTTGCAGGGTATTCCTTTATGAAATCTGACGGGCTTACCTGGCCGCTGTTTTATACAGGCGTTTTTTATCTGTTGTTTGTCGGTATCCTGACAGTGCTCTTTAATCTGATCGAGCGCAAGCTGGATTATTTCAGATAGGAGGCGTGACATGGCAATCTTGGAAGTGAACAATATAGAAAAACATTTCGGCAATACAAAGGTACTCCGGAATGTGAGCTTTTCACTGGAAGAGGGTAATGCGCTGGCTATCATCGGTTCCTCCGGATCCGGCAAAACGACATTGCTCAGATGCCTGAATTTTCTGGAAATGCCGAGCCAGGGTACGATCGTTGTGAAGGGTGAGACATTATTTGATGCATCCCGTCCGTCAAAGGAGTGGGAGAAGGATCTGCGGACGAAACGTCTGCATTTCGGAATGGTGTTCCAGTCATTTAACCTGTTCCCGCAGTATACTGCTTTGCAGAATGTGACACTGGCAGAGGAACTGTTGGCAAAAGAGCGGGCAGATTACAAGACGAACCGTGTGCAGATCCTGGAGGAGATCAGAGAGCATGGAAAAGCTCTTCTGGCACAAATGGGGCTTTCCGACAGAATGGATCATTATCCGCATCAGCTTTCAGGCGGACAGCAGCAGAGAGTGGCAATTGCCAGAGCTCTGGCGTTGAAACCGGATATCCTGTGCTTTGATGAACCTACGTCGGCGTTGGATCCGGAGCTTACCGGTGAAGTGCTGAAGGTCATCCGGGGATTGGCAGAGCAAAAGACAACGATGATCATTGTGACTCATGAGATGGCGTTCGCCAGAGATGTGGCGGATCAGATCATCTTTATGGATGGCGGTGTGATCGTGGAGCAGGGCGATGCAAAGCAGGTGATCGATGCACCGAAGGAGGAGCGGACCAAGCAGTTCCTCACCAGATATACGAAAGGGTGATCACGGAAGATCCTCGCGGCACATTCCGAAATCGGCAGCCAGATTGACATGCAAGCATGTCATCTTGGCTCATTGCTCGAGGGAATAAATATAACAGGCATATCATACATTTCGGTACAGACCGGTTGTAAATGTATGATGTGCCTGTTTTTTGAATCATCATTTTAGGCAATAAAAAAAGCGCGAGACGGGGATCGAACCCGCGACCCCCTCCTTGGCAAGGAGGTGCTCCACCGCTGAGCCACTCGCGCATACCGCAATCATTGCTTGCGAACAAAACATATTTTACAGCATAAACTTTGCGCTGTCAACCCTATTTTTCAAATAAATCCCTTGCACAGTCCATTCAAAGAGAATAAAATAAAAGTGTAAAGTGGGGATGGCTTTGAGTTTTACATAGGAATCAAAAAGAAACTACATAGAACAGGGTATGTAAGAGAGTCGGAAAGAATATATAAGAGCGAGGAGGGGTTGGCTATGAAATTAGTGTTTATCGGGGCAGATCATGAAGTGACGGGAAGCTGTCATTATCTTGAGGCAGCAGGCAAACATATTCTGGTGGATTACGGTATGGAGCAGGGGATCCATACCTTTGAGAGCGCGCCGCTTCCGGTGGATGAGGCGCGGATCGATTATGTCTTTCTGACACATGCGCATGTGGATCATTCGGGATTATTGCCGCTTCTCTATGCAAGGGGGTTCAGAGGACAGATTTATACGACAGATGCATCCGCGGATCTGTGCAGCATTATGCTGCGTGACTGTGCACACATTCAGATGATGGAGTCTGAGTGGCGCAACCGCAAGGCGAAACGAAGCGAGACTGTAGCACATCAGGAGCCGCTTTATACCATGGAGGATGCAGACGGCGTGATCAAGCGCATCGTGCCTTGTCATTATGATCAGGAAGTAAACATCTGTGAAGGCATAAAGATCCGTTTTACAGACATCGGGCATCTGCTGGGCAGTGCCAGTATAGAGGTATGGCTGACAGAGGGCGGATATACGAAGAAGATTGTGTTTTCCGGTGATATCGGCAACAAGGCGCAGCCTCTGTTGAAGGATCCGAAGCCTACGGCACAGGCAGATTATGTGGTCATGGAATCCACCTACGGCGACAGGCTGCACACCACGGAGAAAGTTGATTATGTAGGGGAACTGGCGAAGATCCTGAAGGAGACTTTTGACAAAGGCGGCAATGTGGTCATTCCGTCCTTCGCGGTGGGCAGAACTCAGGAGATGCTGTATTTTCTGCGGCAGGTGAAGGTGGGACGTCTGGTGAAAGGACATGAGAATTTTCAGGTCTATGTAGACAGCCCTATGGCGGTGGAGGCTACAGAGATCTTTCAGGATAACCGTATGGATTGCTTTGATGAGGAAGCCATGGAACTGGTGAGGGAGGGGATCAATCCGATTTCCTTTGCCGGTCTGAAGCTTGCCATCACCAGTGAGGAATCCAAGGAGATCAATTTTAACGATACGCCCAAGGTTATCATTTCTGCCTCCGGCATGTGTGAGGCCGGACGTATCAGACATCATTTGAAACATAACCTCTGGCGCGAAGAGTGTACCATTTTGTTCGTGGGCTATCAGGCTGTCGGAACCTTGGGCAGAAGCATAGTGGAAGGGGCAAAAGAGGTCAAACTGTTTGGCGAGTCCATTCAGGTGCGCGCGCAGATCAAGCAGCTGCGCGGAATGAGCGGTCACGCAGACAAAAACGGCCTGATCGAATGGCTGGAAGCCTTTGAGGAGAAACCCAAAAAAGTCTTTATCGTGCATGGCGAGGACGGTGTGAGCACTGCTTTTGCAGAATGCCTGAAGATCGAGCATGGACAGCGTGCCTATGCGCCTTACAGCGGTACAGAGTTTGATCTGCTTTCCAACAAGTTCCTCTACGAGGCAGATCCTGTGCTCATCAAGAAGAAAGCAAAACCTGCCAGCGGTGTATTTGCCCGCCTGGTGGCTGCAGGACAGCGCCTGATGGCTCTGATCTCCAAGAGCGACGGGCTGGCTAACAAGGACATGGCGAAGTTTGCGGATCAGATCAATTCCCTATGCGATAAGTGGGAGTAGAGGATGCAATATTTGTGGCGATGAAATAATCTGTATAGAGGTTCCATCACGAGAAATATGTTATGAGGAGTAACGCAGCATGAAAACTCTGGTAATCCCGGACATACATCTAAAACCTTGGATCTTCGACGAAGCTGAAAAACTGATGCGGAAAGGCGCAGCGGATTCCGCGGTCTGTCTGATGGACATTCCGGACGACTGGAATAAAGCGTTCAAGACAGAGCTATATGCGGAAAC
>CADBNO010000008.1 GCA_902796105.1 uncultured Lachnospiraceae bacterium
CGAAAAAGCCTTGGAGAAATGAGGAAGGATTTGTAATCATGGGCATGAAATATTTTCTGCTCAATGCGGATAGTTTGGAGTTTTAGTCCGAAAAATGAAATGGTTTATAGATTAGTGGGTAAGTACTCACCTCCACGTGTTCTGTAGTGTGTCGGTCTTACAAACGGAAGAATATCAGAAAAGCAGACATAGCGAAAGTCCCACCCCGGGTTTCATAACCCCATCGGTGTCTTTCGCAGAAAGGCGGATAATAGATATGAAGATAACAGGTAGTAGAAATTATATTAAATTTGATTTTGAGAACGGTTATGTAGCGAAAGCAGAGGGAGAAATGCTTATAGGTAGAAAATTTATTGTGTATAAGGAGACTATGAAATTTTGGGAAGTATAAAGCAGAATTTGCAAAGATAAGATTAAATTTGAATATAAATGTTTTCCTGTTTAGATTTATAGTGATGATTATGTTCCAGAAGAACCAGAAAGCTGTACATAGAAAGTGAGTCCCCATTAAGCAGCCGTATCATGGCGTTGTATGAGGATTTGGAAGAAGCAGCGAGAAAAACAAAACAATGTATTGACAATAAAAGCTAAGAATGCTACAATATATAATCATAACTCTATGTGAATAAGTCTGAATGTCGTTGACAGGCCGATTCGGTCACTTTTTCATTTGTTAAAATTTATGAAAATTAAAGCTACAATACGATAGGTAATATTTTTAAGGACAATCGGAGATATCAAATCATCATAAATCAACAATACATCAAACCACGTTCAGACTTGCACATTTGAGGCAATACGATTATAATGGAGGTAGCATATGGCGAAAACAGTATTGAGCGGTGCACAGAAGAAATTTGAGGATCTGAATGTGATCGATAACTTTTTGTTCAATGAGTTGGAGAGGCAGGAGGACACAGAGCGTGCGAAGGAATTTGTGAGGATTCTTTTGGAGACGATCTTGCAGAAGAAGGTTACGAAAATTCGGCTATTTTCACAGTTCGCAGAACAGGGAAGGGATCCCGGGCAACATGGGGTTCAGATGGACAGTTATGTGGAGGCCTGTGTTGGAGAAGGGGAGGATGCGGAGACGATGATCGTTCCCATCAAGCCGGAGGTGTTTGACATTGAGCCGAATACTTATCATTCGGACAGCGAGGAGAGGCGCATGAGGTATTACCGTGCGTTGATTGACTCAAAACTGCTTGCAGCAGGTGTGAAGTATAAGGATATGAAGAACGTGACACTGATCATGATATCCAATTATGACCCTTTTGGTTATGATCGGATGATGTATACGTTTCGTAATACCTGCGAGGAAGAACCGGATCTGGAGTATGATGACGGTGTCAGAACGATATTCCTGTATACCTACGGCAGGAAAGGTGCGGAGAATAAAGAACTTGTGGAATTGCTGCGTTATATGGCGGACAGCAGTCAACGGAATGTGACAAATTCTAATCTTGAAACGATTCAGAAAATGGTAGAGAAGATTAAAGAGAATGCGGAGATTGGAGTGAGGTATATGCAGAGTTGGGAGATCAGGCAGATTAGCCACGACGAGGGCTTTGATGAGGGCTTTGATGAGGGCTATGATGAGGGTTACGGTGAGGGTTACGGTGAGGGTTACGGACAAGGAGGTCGGTATGGTGCTAGCCGCAGGTTGACGGAAGATATTGCCAACATCAGGAAAAACCTGGGTGTTGATCTGCCGGCTGCCTGCAAGGCGCTTAATATAACTGTGGAGGAATATGAGAAAGCGCAAAAGATTGCAGACAGCGCAAAGCAATAAGTTGCAAGAAATAGTCGTGGCAGGTATGTGGTATGTCACGGCTATTTTTGCATAGGCGCTGTTTGACGGTTGTTTGTTCGCTTTTGTAAGTTTGTATAAAAAAAAGATTGATAAAAAACAAAAAATATAGTATATTAGAATATATATAATATCAAACAGGAGGCAAAGTGCTTTTATGGAGTTTGATATCAATGCGTTTGCGGGAAGTATGAATATGGATCATATTGCGGTGGTGCTTGTCTGTACCGGACTTATCATACTCATCATGTCTTATTGGGGTCTGTGGCATATGTTTCAAAAAATGGGGATAGATAGTTGGAAATGTCTGATCCCGATTTATAATAGTTGGGTAGTGTATCGGGTTATTTGGAAGAGCAGTGTCTTTTGGCTTCAGTTTTTCATCGGCATTATGGTGAATTTGCTGCCGACATCGGATATCCCATATAAGACATTGATCGTGATCATGGGAATTGCAGTGGATGCTGTCATTACGCTGATGCTGCATTACAAATTGGCGAGGGCATTCGGTCATGGGATTCCTTTTATGCTGGGGCTGTGTATTTGTCCCCCGCTATTCTATATGATCCTGGGGTTGGGGAGTTCAACGTTTGAATTGTCTGCACCAAGGAAATTGCGTATGACGACCATCACCCTGAAAGGGCAGGAGTACCCGATCCATAACTATGATCATATCAATAAGCTGATGCGCAGCGATAAAAAAGCGGCAGCGGTAGTGGAGCTGAGTAAGATCACAGGGATGACTTATGAAGAATCGGTGGAGATTCTGGATAAATGGTACCTATACTATTATTGAGGCGGATCAGGGGGAGGAAGAGTGTGACATGAAGACGATCAGACAGGCAAAGGAAGCAGCGGAACTGGAATATCCGAAGCAGTATTTGGATCAGAACTGCATAGACAGCAACATTGTTTATGAGCAGTCGGTTGGTGGATACAAATACGCGGCACTGCAGGTTGACGATGCAGTCTGCGAGGAGGCGCTGAAGCTGCTGAATGTGTTGGATGCTACAGTAAGGGAATCGCAGGAAAAAGCAAAGAGAGCCGCTGAAATGGAAGAGGCGGAGAGACGGCGATTGCTGCGCGAACTTGACGAGCTAAATGAACGGCAGATGAAAAGAGGCATCGGCAAGGCGCTGGGCAGTCTGGTACGTATGTTTTTGGGATAACAGAAGAACGGAAGTCAAGGGTGCATGGTTCAGGGATCATGCGCCCTTAAGTTTTTTTCGGAGAACAATCATTGAAACCCGCGTTCATATCTGCTAAAATGGCAGTATCACCAAAATCTTTATCGTTGCATACGTTATAAAAAAGACGACAAGGCACTTTAATATGGATTCAGGGTTTAAATTATTGCATACATTTCCGAGCCATATTCCGTTGCCATATTATATGGATTATCCCGGGTATCAGGGGGCAAAAAAAGAGCAGGAGATACTGAAGGACATGGAATACCTGCAGCAGGTGTATCCCGGCGCGGTAAAACAGTATCAGCGGCGCGTGGCGGAGATTTTGGATAAAATGGATTATGAGGGCAGCATGATCTATGATGAATATCCGGATTTTACCAGTCTGCGGGATATGGCGGACAGCATTGTCCGGGTGATGCAGAATGAGGAGAAAGACTGCCCGGAAGAGGAGCGCGTGCCTCAGGAGAAATGGTGCTGGATCAAGGATATGGTCCAGGTGCTTTTGTGTGATGAGATCTACAAGCGCAGGCATGGCGGCAGAAGAGGAAAATATTTTTGGATGAATTAGAGAAGCTTTTGGAGGAAATATTAAATCAGGATCTGCAGCAGATCGTACTCAGCAATACCCGCAATACAGCGCAGGGCACCAAGGCAAAGGTGCGCCCTGTGCTGATCCGCGGGGAATTGTATTTTCAGGAAACGCTTCAGAAAGGTACGCAGGTTTTTCATGAGAATCTGCCGAAAGAGGAAATGAAAGAGCGGATCGTCCGTTATCTGGACGAGCTGTTCAGGCAGGCAGACCTTCAGGGGGCGGATGGGAAAGGCTGTCCGGTTGCGGCAACTGTGTTAGTCAGCAAAAAAGGAAAGAAGACTGTTAAGGTGCGCACAATGCAGGGCTCCGGATCCAGGGCTTCGTTGGCCCATGATCGCGTCAAACAGTATATTCTCATGGACGGTACGCCGGTAGATTTTCTGATCGGTCTGGGGGTACAGACACCGGACGGCAGGGTGACCAGGGCAAAATATGATAAATTTCGCCAGATCAACCGGTATCTGGAGTTTATCGAGGATGTGCTGGAGGCATTTCCGCAGGACAGAACGCTTCGCATCATTGATTTTGGCTGCGGCAAATCCTATCTCACGTTTGCCATGTATTATTATCTGCATGAGCTGCGGGGATACGATATTCAGGTGACAGGACTGGATCTGAAGGAGGATGTGATACAGCACTGCAATGAACTTGCGGACAAGCTGCATTATGCCAATCTGCATTTTGAACACGGTGATATCGGCACCTATACCGGTGCAGATCGGGTGGATATGGTGGTAAGTTTGCACGCCTGCGATAAAGCGACAGATTTCGCCCTGGAGAAAGCGGTAAAATGGGAGGCAAGGGTGATACTGGCGGTGCCCTGTTGCCAGCATGAGCTGAATCGGCAGATGAGGTGTGAAGAATTGCAGCCTGTGTTAAAATATGGTATCATCAAGGAACGGATGGCGGCGTTGATCACGGATGCGCTGCGGGCGGATCTGTTGGAGCAGCAGGGATATGATACGCAGATCCTGGAATTTATTGATATGGAGCATACGCCGAAGAATCTGTTGATCCGTGCGGTGAAATGTACGGACGGAAAGAATGAGATCCGCAAAAATATGAGAAGCAGAGCGGCGGGCTCAGATATTCGGGGAGTTACCGGTTTTTTACATGTGAACCCTACATTGGAGCAGCTTTTAAATGAAAAAGATTCTGATTAAAATGATTGTCTTCGTGTTCGTTTTTCTGCTTACGCTGTTTGTGGGAAGCAAAGTTTTGAACCAGGGACATGACAATATGACAATGGAGATGGCGGCGGCTACTCTGCCGGTGCTGTATGTGGAATGGGACGGCACAGCATACAATGAGCTGCATGGATTTGTGACGGAAATGTCGGTAGCACAGATGCGGGGCACGGTAACGGTTCTGGATCCATCCAGATCCGTAGCGTTCACGGTGGACACGTATGGCAGAAATGTGTCAGGAATGACTGCAGAACTGCGCAGTATCGACGGGAGCCGTCTGATCGAAAATACGCCGATTGAAGATTTACAGGCAGACAATAAACAGATCAAGGCAAGGGTGGCGTTAAAGGATCTGATCGAGAAAAACAAAGAGTACTCCCTGCGGATCGCTCTGACGTTGGATGGGGATCAGCAGGTTCACTATTATACGCGGGTGATCTGGAGCGATTCGCTGCATATTGGGGAGAAGCTTGACTTTGTCAAGGATTTTCATGAAAAGTTATATGACAGGGAAGCGGCAAAGGAACTGACCAAATATCTGGAGACGAATGCGCAGCTTGAGGACAATACCTCTTTTCATCAGGTGAACATTCACAGCAGTTTTAAGCAGATCACATGGGGGGATCTGGAGGTGCAGGAAACGGATGCTCCGGTGATACAGCTGACAGAGATTGGTGAACAGACGGCGTCTTTTCTGGTGCGTTATTTTGTCTCGACCGCGAGTGAAACAGCAGAGACGCGGTATCGTGTGCTGGAGTATTATCGCATCCGGTATACCGCTGACAGGATCTATCTTCTGGATTATGAGAGAACGATGACGCAGATCCCGAATGTGACCCGGATGTATGCCAATGACAAGATCCTTTTAGGGATTACGGGAACGGATATTCCGTTAGCAGAGAGCGAAGACGGCAGTACGGTTGTGTTTGAAGTGGATGGTGCGCTGTACAGTTATAATGCGGTGAGCAATAAGCTGGCGGTGGTGTTCCGGTTTTATGATGAGGGCGATCAGGATACCCGCGATGTCTATGGTGAGCACGATATTAAGATCCTGAATGTGGATGAAGGCGGCAATATCAGCTTTGCGGTGTATGGGTATATGAACAGAGGACGCCACGAAGGCGAGGTCGGCATACAGGTTTATACGTACAGCAGTGGCAAGAATACTATTGAGGAGAATATTTACATTCCCTATAATAAAGAGTATGCATTGCTGAAAACACAGATGGAGAAGCTTTTGTACCTGAACAAGGAGCAGATACTCTATTTGATCCTGGAAGATGTGATCTATTCCATTAATCTGGAAGAGAAAAGCTATTATCCGCTGGCTACCATAACCCAGATGGACACGGTGCAGATTTCGGACAGAAACTGGACGGTGGTCTGGCAGGAGGGGGAGGATGTTTACCACAGCCATAAGCTGAATATCCGCAATCTGAATTCCGGTATGCAGCAGGAGATCCTGACGGAAGAGGGAGAAGCGATCAAACCGCTTGGTTTTATGGAGGAGGACATCATTTACGGCATAGCCAGGGAGGAGGATATCTATCAGGAGAATTCCGGTCGTATTCTTTTTCCGATGTATAAGGTGTGCATCTGTGACTCGCAGGGGAATCTGCTGAAAGAGTATTCGCAGGAAGGTCTGTATGTGACGGATTGTCAGGTGGACAGTAATCAGATCACGCTGTCACGGGTTCGGAGGCAGGGAGACGGAAGTTATGCGGATGCCGCACCGGATCAGATCATGAACAGCATTGAGCGTGAATCAGGGAAATACACGATCGTGGCTCCCAGCATTGATACGTATGAGCGATATGTACAGATACAGACCAGGCATAACATTGACAGCAAAACCATCCAGATCCTGACGCCGAAGGAAGTCATGTACGAGGGTGACCGGGAACTGTCACTGGACAGCGAAAGCGATGAGGTGCGGTACTATGTTTATGATGCATATGGGGTGGCAGGCGTATATAGTTCTTCCGCCAAGGCTGTGACACTGGCAAACGAATTGTCTGGCGTTGTGGTGGATCAGAACGGCGACAGGGTATGGAGAAAAGGAAACCGTGTTGCACGAAACCAGATCATGGCGATCACGGAAAAGCAGGTGACAGGGGAGCAAAGCAGCCTGGCAGTCTGCCTGAACACCATGCTGGAATATGAAGGTGTGCTCCGAAATGCAGAGACGCTGCTGGATCAGGGAGAGACCGTACAGACTATTCTGCAGGATAATCTCGAGCATATACAGGTGCTGGATCTGGCCGGCTGCGAGCTGGACGCTATGTTGTATTATGTCAATGAAGATCTTCCGGTGTTGGCTCTTCTGGCGGACGGTGAGGCGGTACTGATCACCGGATTTAATGAGTATAATGTGGTCATCATGGATCCGAAGAAAGGTACGCTTTCCAAGATGGGGATGAATGATGCTGCGGAATGGTTGAAGAAGAACGGCAATAATTTTGTGACTTATATTCGGACAGAGTAGCGTCAGATACAGGCGCATGTCCGGGATATACAGATATAAAAAAGAAAGCGGGGAAAAGAAAATGGATATCGATCAGATCAAAAACAATCTCCCGGAGAAGATCCAGGAGGTGGTGACAAAGGTTTCTGCGGACAAGACTCTGTTAGAGCAGTTCCAGAAGGAGCCGGTAAAGGTGGTTGAGAAGGTGGTGGGCGTAGACCTGCCCGATGATGTGGTAAACAAGATCATTGACGGCGTGAAAGCGAAGCTGACGGCAGACAAGATTTCCGGCGTGGCGGGCAGTGTGGCAGGAGCGATCAAAAATCTGCTGTAAGGTGATCGCGCGTCGGCGAAAGCTGTCAAAATAGAATTTAACGAAAAACATTAAAAAATTATATGCAGGCAGTTTGTGCTGAGGCGGGTATTGACACATTTTTGGCGACATAGTATGATTCTGATAGTGGAAATTTGTATGAACATAAGAGAACGAAGGAGGGGTAATACCCGTGCCCGGTAAGAACTACTATGGAATTTTTACATTGTTTTATGAAGTGTTGAGAGGGAATAACAGGATCAGTTGTCTGGCTTTTATGTCCGGTGTGTTATGGGCCAGTTTGCTGATCCTGTGCTATTCGAGGCTGTGTAGGACAAAACGATTCAGGGAGCGCGAGGGTGTATCCGGAATGTTTATTTTGTACGGCATATGCATAGTACATTTATTTATCCCGGTGGACACGATATGGCAGAGACATATCCGGATCCCGGTGAACAGTGTAAGCGGCTTTGCCGGTTTGCCGCTCAAGCTTCCGATGGGATGGCCCGGAGCATTGTGGAGAGGCATGGTATTGGTTTGGTTCTTTGGCGCGGTGATCCAATCGGTTCATTATGTGGCAGGACACATAAAAACCAGCTATATATTGGACTCCCTGCCGAAACAGTTGCTTGGGGAAGGCGAGGTAAACCGGGAGACCATTGATCTGGTGCCGCCGCGCACAAAGGTTTACCGTTGCTGGGGGATCCAGGTTCCTTTCAGTATGGGGATCATACATCGACAGATCCTGCTTCCGGCCAAAAATTACAGTATGCAGGAACTGGAACATATTATACGGCACGAGATTGCGCACTTGAAGCAGTTTGATCATGTGACGGCTCTTATGACGGATATTCTGTGTGCGGTCTATTGGTG
This sequence comes from uncultured Lachnospiraceae bacterium, assembly GCA_902796105.1. Taxonomy (GTDB): domain Bacteria; phylum Bacillota; class Clostridia; order Lachnospirales; family Lachnospiraceae; genus Acetatifactor. The sequence goes on from CADBNO010000008.1 coordinate 8,430, forward strand.
GAATCCCTGTGTATATCTTCTGAAAAGAGATATCGAGCAGAGCATGGAGATCCGCTGTGACAGAGAGGCTGTGCAGGGTATGGAAAATACGGAGCTGGCAGAGTATATGTCCACACTGATTTCTGTGTTCCGTGACCGATATGGGACCAGCGGGCAAAAGGGACTGGGACTGCTGGGAAGCGGAGACAGGATGCGCAGGCAGCTGAGAGAGCGTTTTGCTGTATTGGCACAGGGACAGTCCAGGATCAGGCACCGGAATCTGGATAAGATCATACTTGCCGGATTTGCCATCTTCATGATGCTTTTGGCAAACAATGTGGTGATCAGTCCGTTTTTTCCGCCGAAAAGCGATGGAATAGTGCCAATAAACGGTGTTGATTTTTCTGAGATGCCGATTTATACTATTACTGAGGATACATATATCATTCGCACTTCCGATGGTGAATACATACTGATGAATGCCGCGGGAGCTGAGGAGATCAATGAGACTCTTGCAAATGCCTTCATGGAAGAGGGCGTAGACTTTGTGGATGCGATGGGAGACTGAAAGAGTCAGATTTCATTGGAAGCAGAAAAATAAAAATCGGAGGCTTTAAGAATGAAAAAAGAAATTATGGACAAGCGTGAGAGCCGTGTAATGCAAAAGGTTTGGGAACAGACAGATCTGGAGAACCCGGTGAGCGTTGCAGATCTTGAGGAGTTGTTTGAAGGAGAGAAAATCAGCAAGATTTCTATTTTTAAGGCCGTGCAGTCTCTGCTGAAAAAGGAGTATATTGGTGTTGCCGGTCTGGAATTGGCAGGTACAGTTTATGCGCGCAAATTTAAAGCGATGATCACCAGGGAACAATATGCGGCTATAGCTTTGGCAGACAGCGGGATCCACACATCTTCTCTCGGGAGTCTGGTGTTGGCGATGATCGGCAACGATCGCGACGACAGACCGGATGAAACGAAGGATGAAGAGCTTATCAAAGATCTCGAAATGGTGATCGATCGGATCAGGAACAAAGAAGTATAACATGGCAGGCCGGATGCAGCGTAGACAAAGCGGCCGGAGATGAGCATGAACAAAAAGGAAGAAGAAAAGTCCCGTGGTACAGGATATACCAACGGGACTTTTGTTTTGGATCAATCTTCAGGGAAAAGCTGCCTTCTGTATTTTTGCAGAATTTTTAACAGCAGGATCCCCAATATGCCACAGGAGATAACTTCTCCGGCTCCGACTGTCAGCATGAAATAAGGAATGGAGCCCTCAAACCGGTATACATAAGCAAGGACAAAAGGAACGATCAGTGTGTTGGCGATGATGGGCGGCAACGGTGCAAGTAAAACCTTTGCAAGGCCTGTCTGCGCGCCGGCCTTAGCCTTGCCGCAGAGGAAGTAGGTGCCAAGTGCGCCTAAAAGAGTAGCAATGCTTCCGAATAATACGTCAAGGGGCATACAGCCGGTGAGGATATTGGACAGTATACAGCCGACGAAGAGTCCGGGGATTGCAGCGGGCGTGAAAAAGGGCAGGATGGTCAGTGCTTCCGAGAAGCGAACCTGAATGGCGTAGTTTGCCAGACCGAGTGAGTTGGCCAACAGTGTCAGCACAACATAAAGAGCAGCAATGACTGCTGCGTGGACCAGTGCTAAAGTCTTTTTGTTCATTTTTTCTCTCCTTAGTTTTGTTTTACGTGTGGATGGTTTCGAACACACGGATTGATCGGGAAAAAATACCCGACAGTGACAAACGCAAGTATATCACAGTCGGGTTGGATTGACAAGATAAAACTGCAAATTATCCGGCAGGATGATTTTGAAAGCTCACTCAGAATGATCAGCTTGCAGGAACATACAGAAGCTTACGAGATCAAGCCGGCTTTCTTCAGGCGCTTGCGCAGTTGCACGCCAATAACCATAGCCAGAATGAATTTCACGATATCACCGGGAATGTACGGAATGACGCCAAGTCCCAAGGCAGTGACAAAATCTTTCTGGAGCAGATGCGCAAGCCAAACGGTTCCGAAGAGGTAGAGGACAAGGGTTCCGACAAGTCCGCCGAGAATGGAAGCGGGCAGTTCGCTTTTGATCAACCTGGTGCCGTGATCGATCGCACCTCCAAAGATCAGAGCCAAAAAGATATAGCCAATGATATAGCCTCCTGTGGGGCCGAAGAGTTTTCCGGCGCCGCCTGTAAAATTGCTGAAGACAGGCAGACCGACAAGACCCAACAGAATGTAAAGAAGTACGCTGATCGTGCCCCGTTTCATACCTAGTACGCAGACAACAAAATAGACGGCCATGCTGCCCAGAGAAATGGGAACCGGGCTGATGGGGATGTTCAGGGAAAACGGTGACAGGATGCAGAGTACAGCTGTCATAAGCGCAATAAAAGTCATTTGTTTTAGCTTTGGTGATAGATTGTCCATGGGTATTCTCCTTGTTCTATATACTTGGTGTCGGATGCGGGATCACAATGGACCGTACTGCAGTGGACCGCATCGCTGTGCGCGGAGACATATGCACCGGGCACAGCGACTTGGCAGGTTCCCCTCATATTGTCAACTTAAAAAAACGGAAGGTTAACAACAGGGATAGCATACTATATACTGATTCAAAAGTCAACCATTAATTGCTAAGGTTGACAATTAAAAAGAAAAAATCCCTTGTTCTGCCGTAAGGACAAAACAAGGGATGAGTGGGTCGCGGTATTATTCCAGCTCGCCGGCCTTATATCTGGCCACGATGTTCTGGATCCTCTCGTTAGGGTTCAACAGATCACTGATGGAGGAATCATGGTTCAGAGTGTCAATGATATAGGCAATGTACTTGCTCAGGTCGCAATTGATATACCATTCGCGACTCAGTAGTTCCGGTGTCTGATAGATCAGATTGGTAGTCAGGATCTTGTCGATGATGCCGCTTTCATAAGCCTTGTCAAAGCGCTCCAGACCGCCGGTAAACAGACCAAAAGTAGCAAAGACGAAGATCTTGTTTGCCTTGCGCTGTTTTAAAGCGGCAGCTACTTCCAGGACACTTTCGCCGGAGGAGATCATATCATCGATAATGATCATATCTTTACCTTCGACACTGCTGCCAAGGAATTCATGAGCTACGATAGGGTTTCTGCCGTCCACAACGCGGGTGTAGTCACGGCGCTTGTAAAACATTCCCATGTCCAGACCAAGGACATTGGCAATGTAGATCGCACGGCCCATTCCACCCTCGTCCGGGCTGATGATCATCATGTGATCCGCATCGATCTGCAGATCCTTTACATGTCTTAACAAGCCTTTGATAAACTGATAAGCGGGCTGCACGGTTTCAAAACCATGCAGAGGGATTGCGTTCTGTACCCGGGGGTCATGTGCGTCGAAAGTAATGATATTGTCTACCCCCATGGCGACTAATTCCTGTAAGGCAAGCGCACAATCCAGAGATTCGCGGGATGTTCTCTTATGCTGACGGCTCTCGTAAAGAAAAGGCATGATCACGGTAATACGTCTGGCTTTACCGCCGACTGCAGCGATCACACGCTTCAGATCCTGATAGTGGTCGTCCGGGGACATGTGATTCTCGTGTCCGCACAAAGAATAGGTCTGTGAGTAGTTCAATACATCTACTAACAGATAGAGGTCAGTACCTCTTACGGATTCAAGGATCATACCTTTTGCCTCACCCGATCCGAAGCGGGGAACCTTGGTTTCCAAAAGATAGCTGTCCCGCATATATCCCGAGAAAGCAAGAGACTCTTTGTGTTCGCTTTCACGTTCGGCTCTCCATTTTACGAGATAGTTGTCTACCTGCTCGGCTAAGGGAGCGCAGCCTTTCAGTGCAATGATTCCCAGTGACCCTACAGGTATGGTTTCCAGATTACGTTTTTCTTCACGGTTTGGCATGAAAAATCCTCACTTTCTATATCTCTCGTTTATCCTAATTAGATAGCTTTTTACACATACGAATATCCTGACCGGATAATTTGCATAGGATATAATTCCCGGTTATCCGGGAAAAGACCCGGTCGGAATAGCGATCCTGTAGTTCTTCCAGACTCAGGTTGGTGGAAATGATCGTAGCTTTGTGACGCAGATGCCGCTCATTCAAGCAATTAAACAGTTGAGTAGAAGTAAAAGAGTTCGTCATCTCTGTGCCCAGATCGTCGATGATCAACAAGTCGCAATTATGTATATCGTTCTGCAGATCAGACAACGGTTGGCGTTCATTGTTTGCAAAGGTATAGTTAGCCAGCTGCTCGAACAATCTGATGCTGCTGAAGTAAAGTACAAAATGCCCTTGTTGCAGCAATTCATTTGCAATGCATCCGGATAGAAAACTTTTTCCGGTACCTACTGTACCATAAAAAAACAGATTATGATAGTCATGTTCGAAATTTTGTACAAAATCCTCAGAGATTTTCACAGCGCCCCGAAATCGGTCTAAATCCTCGCCTTTATAGTAAGCGTAGGACAGTGTGCTGAAGTTTTCCTTTGCGATCAGCTCCTGGATCTGGGATTGTGCGTACAGAAGAGCGATTTCTTTCTGACGCATACAACTGCACTTTTGCCTGGGATAAACGGTATCGTTCAGATAGCCGGTATCCTTGCATGCAGCACATTGATAGATTGGTTCCAGATAATCTGCAGGGAATCCAGCCTCTGTTAAAAGAGCCTTTTTGCGCTGCAGCTTCTCTCTGACTTCATCATGCATTGAGTCTATGGCGGCAGTATCGCCCTCAAGCAGATTGTGCAGAGTTTTTAAGGCGGCACCGCCTATAGATCGATCCAGTTCCTCATAGCCGGGAATCTTTCGGTATACTTCTTCGCGGCGGCGTTCGGATTCTTTTGCATTCTGATAACGGATCTGCTCATACTGCCGCATAATGTCATGGTACTGCTGATCGGTCAATGCCATATATGTCTCCTTTCGGCCTTAATTGCTCAGCAATTTCTTTTCCAGATCTTCAAAATCATAGTTGTTCTGGGAAAACTGATTAAATTTATTATTTGCTGCACCGGTGGTCTGGGCAGCATTGCCGGAGCGTTTGTTTCCGGATGTTCTCTTCTGCTGGTAGAGTTCATCCATTTTGCGGATATCTGACTTCTTGTGCACGTTTTCCTGATGCCAATTGTTCAGAATGCTTTCTGCATACTCCAGACGGTGGCGGTCAGTCGCCAGAACGGTGCGGTCGCAGGCTTCTAAAATGATGTCCAGATCAAATCCGTACTCCCCTGTCCAGCGGGTGATGTACTCTGCCTCTTTGTTGGTGGGCGTATTTGTCTTGCCCAGCGCATTCATGATAGCGTACACGTTCTTGTCGTATTTTTTGGAGAATCGTCTGGCTTGAGCAGGGGTAGAAATATTGTTCTCTGCCCAGTTGATCGCAACACGCTCTATGTATTTGAAGTCTTTTTTATCCCGTTCCACACAGTAGGCTATCAGATAGTCGATCAGATCCACAGAAAACTGCAGCACATCCGTGAAAAAGAGGAGTGATTTCATCTCTGCGGGTGTTAAAGGCCGTCCGATATAAGTCTCTGCGATAAATATGATCTGTGCGGTTTCTTCACGGTTCTTGAACTCACGCACATCACCGGCGGAATATACCGGTTTATCAAAGCCTGATCGTGTCATGACCGGATTTTGCGCGGCCGTCACAGGCTGCATGATGGTCATGGTCTGTGTCGGCTGGGAGGTGGAAGAAACAGGCTCGTCCTGCTCCATAAAGATTGCCAGAGACTGAGAGGTTGCATTGTCAGTCCGGCGCTCCTGATCATAGTCACAATCGAGATCACGGAAATGAATGCCTACGGGAATCCCGCCGGCATCGTAGTCCAGAGTCAGAAGTTTTTGCTTTTCCCAATATTTTAAAGCACGGATGATCTCCCGCTCCGTGTGATTAAACTTGTCCGCCAGATCGGATACACTGGTAGCCTGATTTGCCCCTAACATACGCAGAAGATAGAAATATACTTTCAGCTGTACGTCATTTGCATTTTCCATATATTCATCAATAAAGCGATTGCAAACAGAAGTGGTATTGTTTTTGCTGTCTTTATAAATTGTCAAATGTGCCATAGTCACCAAACCCTTCCCTCATCGAAGTATTTTAGAGTATAGCACAGGGATTTTGAAAAGGGAATAGGCAAATTTCCGAAAGCCAAAGGGCCGTCGGCGTTTGCCCAAAATGTGGATAATGTGGATAATGTGGATAACATTTTGGAAATTTTGAATCAGCGCCGATACAAAAAGCGGAAAATGAATCGGAGAAATATCCACATTTTTCAACAAAATATCCACAGAAGACAAAAAGAGAAAATTTGTCAATTCTGTGGATATTGTGGAAAACTAAATTCCGAGCAGATTTTCGCCGATTTTATGGACATCTCCGGCTCCCATAGTTATCAACAGGTCATCCTTTGTGCAATTTTCCAAAAGAAAATTTTCAATCTCGTCAAAAGTGGGGAAGTAATAGCACTCACCGCCCAAGGCCTGAATTTTTTCCTGTAAGGTGCGGGAACTGATCCCCAGATTGTCAGTTTCTCTTGCTGCATATATATCTGCCAGTACGACCTTATCAGCCAGGCAAAGCGCTTTGGCAAAATCATCCAGAAATGCCTTGGTACGGGTATAGGTATGCGGCTGGAAAACACACCAGAGTGTCTTGTGCGGGTAGTTCGCGGCAGCTTTCAGGGTTGCGGTGATCTCTGTCGGGTGATGTGCATAATCGTCAATGATATTCACGCCGGCTATAGAGCCTTTGAATTCAAAACGTCTGTCCGTTCCGCTGAAAGATTTCAATGCCTTGACACTGGTGGTTTCATCGATATGCAGGATGTCAGCCAACGCCAGAGCTGCCAGGGCATTGCCGATGTTGTGATCGCCGGATACGCTCAAGGTAACGTTTCTTGTGCCGCTAAGGGTGTGCGCGGTAAAAGCAGGGTGTCCGAATGCATCGTGTGAAATGTCGGAAGCATAGTAGTCAGCATGGGTATCCGTGATGGAATAGGTGATCACCCGGCATTGCAGGCCGTCTGTGATCTCCTGCCTGTCCGCAATGTCGCCGTTGATGACCAGGCAGCCTTCCCGGGGCAGCAGTTCGGCAAATTTGCGGAAAGAACGCCGGATGTCATTCAGATCCTTAAAAAAGTCCAGATGGTCTTCTTCTATATTAAGGATAACGCCGACGGTAGGGAAAAAACTCAGGAAACTGTTGGTATATTCACAGGCTTCCGTCACAAAATATTCGGAGCCGCCGACCCGGATGTTTCCGCCGATCGACTTATAGATACCGCCTACGGAGATGGTGGGATCTGTGTCTGCCTGAAGCAGGATCTCGCTGATCATGGAAGTAGTGGTGGTCTTGCCGTGGGTCCCGCTTATGGCTATGGAAGTGCGGTAGTTTTTCATCAACTGCCCCAAGAGCTCAGCGCGCGTCAGGTGAGGGAGTTTTTGTTCCATAGTGGCTATATATTCCGGATTGTCTTCGCGGATGGCACTGGTAAATACGACACAATCTATGTCTGAAGTGATATTGCCGGCACGCTGTCCGTAGAAAACGCGAATCCCCTTTTGCTCCAGACCCTCCGTGAGAGCGCTCTTTTGCCGGTCTGAACCGGATACCTGAAATCCGGCGTCAGCAAGGATTTCCGCAAGACCGCTCATGCTGATGCCGCCGATGCCTACAAAATATACATGACATGGATGAGAGAAATCAATTTTATACATTTTATTCCAATCCTTTCAGATGATATAAATATATAATAAAATATATGGAATTATGTTTCAAGTGGAATTATAATGGAAATAGTCCGCGACAAACTATAAGTGAGAGGATATCATGGGATTAAAATATGAAGATAAGCGAAAAATTATGCGGAAATAAATTCTGGACAGCACTTTTAGCGGCGGTCACGGTGGGAGGACTGTTTTTTTACTGCTATGCGCAGGTTCCCTTTATGATGACAAATGACAATTTTTACTTGAAATCGATCGTGTCCGGCGAGATGACGGGAACGCCGGAATTTCGCATGTACTATATGGGAATTGTATTTGGCGGCGTGGTCAGCACAATGTACCGTCTGTTCCCGGGCGGCGTGTGGTATGGGCTGGCAATGGTTGCGTCGGTGGGCGCGGCGCTGGCCTATTTGCTGCATTGTATTCTGCAGGAATGCAGAACTGTTGTGATGCAGCTTGGTGCGTCCGCGATCTTCTTTTTTCTGACATTCGGCTTTTTTACCAGACATATTGTGAAATCAGAGTTTACTACTGTTACGGGGATCGTGGGGTGTGCATCGCTGCTCGCCCTGTATCTTCTGGATGAGAGCAGGGATCACAGGAGTTATGGCAAAAGCATGCTTCCGCTGCTTCTTTTCTCGATATGGTCGGCGGGAATGCGGGATAAGGCGTATTATATGCTCCTGCCGTTTGCCGGCATGATCTTTCTGGGAAAATTTTATGATGTCTGCATTTCGGGCAAAAAAGAAAACCGAAAGAATTTCTTTCTGCTCTGTGTGGGAATCGGCGGGGCGCTCCTGATCTTATGGTTCGGTACGGCTGTGGCATACGGCGGTGATGACTGGCAAACCTTCCGGGCCTATACGGATGCGTCGGAAGAAGTGTTTGATTATTATGGTTTTCCGGATTATGACAGCCACAGAGAACTGTATGAAGAACTGGGGATCACACGATCGTCCTTTGAGGCAGTCACCGGACATTACAATATCCTGTTGGATCCGGCGATCAATGAGCATAGCATGAAGACGTTAGCGGCGACCGGAAAGCGGGAGACGATGGCCGACAAAGGCGGGGCAGGCGCCAGGATCATCCGGGTTGCGGAGCAGTTTTTCGAGCGGAATATCACCTCCTACACGGAGAGACCGACCAATATCCTGGTATATCTGCTCTACCTCATGGTATGGCTGTTTGCGCTGGTCGGGCGCAGGAAGAAGGCAGTGCGCGATGTGCTGTTTGTCATGACCGGAAGCCTGTTTTTGTGGGTCTACCTTATCGATGGCGGCAGATTCCCGACCCGTGTGACGCAGATCATTTTCACGGCGGAACTGTTCCTCCTTGTCGGAATCGTTCTGCGGCACAGACTGTGGGAGGTTTTGATGATCCGGAGAGCCGGGAAAGCCTTCCCGGCAGGTGCGGTGATGTGTGTCCTGCTCCTATGCGCGGCATGCATCCGGTTCGGTGTGCCGGTGGCGCGGGCTCATATTGCCGAGACCCGCAGTTTTTATGAATTTAGTTCCTCATACCGCGAACTGCAGGATTATCTGGCGGCAAACCGCGATAAATTCTATTATTTTGACATGTCGCATCTGTATTTTGAGGAGGAGGTATTTGAGAAACCGGAGATGATCCGTGACGCTGCGGGGAAAACGGTGCATGCGCAGCACAATTATCTCTATATGGGCAGCTGGATGCCGAACAGTCCCTGGTATGATAAAGTATTTGCCCAACTGGGCATCACGGATATCGGAGAGGCATTGATGACAAAGGATAATGTATATCTGCTCTATCAGGAAGTGGATTTTGATTCCTGGGATTTCCTGAAAAGGTATTATGAAGAGCATTATCCGGGGTGTGAGCTGCGGGTTGTGGACGAATTTACGACAACAAACGGCACAAAATACGACATTATTAAAGGTTTTTGAAAATAAATGCTGACAGATACGGATTATTGTGAAAAATAGTACACTACAGCTTGTATTTTTCGGTCAAAAATAGTAAAAATGTGTCAATATATTGATAGACAACTTAGAAAATATGTGAAAAATATCTATATAAAACTGAAAAAAGGAAAAAATTTTTGGTAATTAATATTCACTTCCGCAGTAAAATGTGCTATAATGCTTGTATCATATAAAAATGCTGGAAGGCTAGAAGAGGTGATGACATGATCAAGAAAGAGATGATAGCTATGCTATTGGCTGGTGGACAGGGCAGCCGTCTTGGAGTCCTGACATCGAAAGTGGCAAAGCCTGCCGTGGCATTCGGAGGCAAATACCGCATTATCGACTTTCCTCTTTCCAATTGTATCAATTCCAATGTAGACACCGTAGGCGTGCTTACCCAATATCAGCCGCTGCGTCTGAATACACATATCGGTATTGGTATCCCTTGGGATCTGGATCGTAATATCGGAGGTGTGACTGTATTGCCGCCTTACGAGAAGAGTACAAACAGCGAGTGGTATACAGGTACCGCAAATGCCATTTATCAGAATCTGGAGTATATGGAGAGTTTTAACCCGGAGTATGTGCTCATTCTTTCCGGAGACCATATCTATAAGATGGATTATGAAGTGATGCTGGACTTCCACAAGAAAAATAACGCTGATGTGACGATCGCAGTTATGCCTGTTCCCATGGAGGAGGCGAGCCGCTTTGGTATCATGATCGCTGATGAGAATAAACGCATCACGGAATTTGAAGAGAAGCCGGAGCATCCCAGAAGCAATCTTGCCAGCATGGGTATCTACATATTCAACTGGAAGACATTGCGTGACGCATTGGTGGCTATGGCAGACCAGCCGGCACTGGACTTCGGCAAGCATGTGATCCCTTATTGCCATGACAAGGGTTCACCGCTGTATGCTTATGAATTCACCGGTTATTGGAAGGATGTAGGAACATTGAACTCCTATTGGGAGGCCAATATGGAATTGATCGATATTGTGCCTGAGTTCAATCTCTACGAGGAATATTGGAAGATCTATACGAAGAGCGAGATACAGCCTCCTCAGTACTTCTCAGCAGAAAGCAAGATCGAGCGCAGTATCGTAGGCGAGGGAACCAATATTTTCGGCGAAGTTTACAATTCCGTGATCGGATGCGGTGTGACCATCGGCAGAGGTACCGTCATACGGGATTCCATTATCATGAATGAGACCCAGATCGGAGACAACTGTGAATTGAACAAAGCCATCGTAGCTGAAAATGTGACCATTGGTGATGATGTCGTATTGGGGATCGGAGAAGAGGCAGAGAATGAGACCGCGCCTCATATTTACAATCACGGCATTGTGACGATCGGTGAGAAGAGTGTGATCCCAGATGGTATCTCAGTGGGTAAGAACTCTGTGATCTCCGGTGTGACTGTCAGATCGGATTACACAGATTCCGCTCTTGCCAGCGGCAAAACTTTGATTAAGGCAGGTGAATAAACAGTGAGAGCAATCGGAATTATCTTAGCAGGTGGTAACAATCACAGAATGAAGGAATTGTCTCAGAAACGTGCAGTCTGTGCCATGCCCATCGCCGGCAGTTACAGGAGCATTGATTTCACGCTGAGTAATATGTCAAATTCCCACATACAGAAGGTGGCGGTGCTTACGCAGTACAATGCAGGCAGCTTGAATGAACATCTGAATTCCTCTAAATGGTGGGATTTCGGACGGAAGCAGGGTGGTTTGTATGTGTTTGCGCCTGCGGTTGCAGCAGATAACAGTAATTGGTATCGCGGTACGGCGGATGCCATTTACCAGAATCTGAACTTCTTAAAAAGCAGCCATGAGCCTTATGTGGTGATCGCTTCCGGTGACTGTGTGTACAAGCTGGATTTTGGAAAGGTGCTGGAGTATCATATTGACAAGAAGGCGGATATCACTGTTGTATGCCGTGATATGGAGCCGGATACCAATATTGAGCGGTACGGAACCGTGAGCATGAACGAGGAGAACCGCATCGAGGAGTTCGAGGAAAAGCCGATCCAGGCGAAGACCAATACGATTTCCTGTGGAATCTATGTGATCCGCAGACGTCTTCTGATCGAGATGATCGAGAAGTGTGCAGAGGAAGACAGATATGATTTTGTGCGTGATATTCTGATCCGCTACAAAGATCTGAAGCATATTTACGGGTATAAGATCCAGAATTATTGGAGAAATATCGCATCGATCGAGGACTACTACGGAACGAATATGGACTTCCTCAAACCGGAAGTTCGCAATTACTTCTTCAAGGAGTATCCGGATATCTATTCCAAAGTGGATGACCAGGCGCCTGCAAAATACAATGTGGGAGCAAATGTCCGGAACAGCCTGATCTCCAGTGGATGTATCGTAAACGGCACGGTGGAGAATTCCGTAGTGTTCAAAGAGAGTTATATCGGCAATAACTGCGTGATCAAGAATTCCATTATTCTGAATGATGTGTATATTGCGGATAACTCTTATATCGAGAATTGTATTGTGGAGAGCCACAGTACGATCCGTGCGGATTCCCGTTTTGTGGGAGAAGACGGTATAAAAATTGTGGTAGAACGCAATGAGCGTTACGTGCTGTAAAGCGTAAAAACGAGACCGGTATATGGAGCCGGCATACAGTAAGGGGGGGAGACGTATGCGTATTACTGATGTACGCGTTCGTAAGTTAAACAAAGAGGGCAAGATGAAAGCCATTGTGTCCATCACCTTGGATGATGAGTTTGTTGTACATGATATCAAAGTGATCGAGGGCGAGAAAGGAATGTTCATCGCAATGCCCAGCAAGAAAGCATCAGACGGGGAGTATAGGGATATTGCACATCCCATTAACTCCGCTACCAGAGAAAATATCCAGAAGTTGATTCTGGAGGCTTATGAGAAAGCCAAGGAAGAGCCGGGAGAGCAGGTAGAGCAGGTATAAAGCTGAAGCTCAGCTGAGGTATAGCATGGTAAAGTGAATAAGGAAAAAGTAAGAGACCGCTTTCTTCGGGGGGAGAAAGCGGTCTCATCATATTCTGCTTGTTTTTTGGAAAGAAAAATGCGAAAATAGACTCATGTGATCAGAAAGGAACAGTTAGTCATGTTTATTATTGTGGGACTGGGAAATCCCGGTAAGGAATATCAGAACACGAGGCATAATATCGGATATGATGTGATCGACCGGTTGGCAGAAGAGGAGCATATCTCTGTTTTGGAGAAAAAACATAAAGCGATCATCGGGAAAGGTCTGGTGGCCGGCGTAAAATGTATATTGGCGAAGCCGGTGACCTATATGAATCTGAGCGGTGAGAGCGTAAGGGAATTGATTGATTATTATAAAGCGAATGAGAAGACGGAATTGATCGTGGTCTCTGATGACATCAGTCTGGATGTGGGTATGATCCGGGTGCGCAAAAAAGGCAGTGCCGGAGGCCATAACGGATTAAAGAGTATTATCGGACATCTGGGACATGATACCTTTATGCGGGTAAAAATGGGAGTTGGTGAAAAGCCCAAAGGTTGGGATCTGGCAGATTATGTGCTGGGACATTTTTCGGCAGAGGAACGCAGGACTGAAGACGAGGCCTGCATGCGGGCTGTGGAAGCCATCCGCATGATGGTCGGCGGCGACCCGGACGGAGCTATGAACCATTTTAACACAAAGAACAGCAAGGAATAGTTGAGCGTGTAAAGAAAAAAAGGCGCCCGGAGATGCGGCGCGGTAACGGATACAAGAAGGAGGCATATTATGCAGGCACTGCTTTCGCCCCTGCGGGAACTGGCGGAATATGAACTGATAAGGGAGAACATACGCAAGAAGAGCGCCGGCGTGCTGGCGCTTTCCGGCTGTGTGGATTCGCAGAAGCTGCATATGGTCTATGGCCTTGGAGATGGACTGCGATGTCGGGTGATCGTTACCTTCAATGATCAAAAAGCAAAAGAATTGTATGAGGAATATAAATTTTATGACAGGAATGTCACACTGTATCCGGCGAAGGATCTGATCTTTTTTCAGGCAGATATACACGGCAATCAGCTGACCAGAGAGCGGATCATCACGATGCGCAGATTGATGGAGAGAAAACCGGTGACGGTGATCACCACTTTTGCGGCATTGATGACTCCTCTGGTTCTCTGGAATGATGACAAAGATGTCATATCTGTAGAACGGGGATGTGTGTTGCAGGAAAATCTTTTGTCAGAACATCTGGTGAGCATGGGCTATGAAAAGTGTTATCAGGTGGAGTCTCCGGGACAGTTTTCTGTTCGCGGCGGCATTGTGGATGTGTTTGACCTGACGGAGGAGAATCCCTATCGTATCGAGCTGTGGGGGGATGAAGTGGACTCTATCCGCAGCTTTGATATATTGAGTCAACGGTCTATTGAAAAATTGGAAAGTATCCGGATCTACCCGGCCACGGAATTTGTTTTGTCCGGGGAACAGATCCGGCAAGGGCTGGAAAAGATAGAAAATGAAGCGAAAGTCCAGGAGCGGCGTTTCCGGGATGCCCATGAACCGGAACCGGCGCACCGGATCGCTATGCAGGTGAAAGAACTGCGGGAGCAACTGGTAGAATTTCAGGACAAGGTGAATCTGGAGAGTTATGTCCGCTATTTTTACGAGAACACCATGACGCTGCCTGAACTTTTGCGGCAAATGGGTAATGCACCGGTGTTTTTTGTGGATGAGCCGGCCAGGGTGAAAGAACAGGCGGATGCCGTAGAGTTCGAGTTCCGGCAGAGTATGGAACAGCGTATGACCAAGGGCTATATTTTACCGGGGCAGATGAATATTTTGTATACCGGTGAGCAGGTTGCGGCAGAATTGGAGAAAAGTACGGTGATCACGCTCTCCACATTGGATTGGCAAAGCGGTTATTTTAAGGTAAGACAAAAATTTGACATAAACGTCAGAAATGTAGCGCCGTACAATAACAGTTTTGAAGCCCTGGTAAAAGATCTGGAGAAGTTTCACCAAAAAGGCTATCGGGTATTGCTGCTGTCAGGGTCCCGCACCAGGGCGGAGCGTCTGGCAAAGGATCTGCGGGATCATGACCTCACGGCTGTCTATACGCAGGATCCCATGCGGGAGGTGCAGAACGGGGAGATCGTTACCTGCTATGGTCATGTGAGTAAGGGGTTTGAGTATCCCATGCTGAAATTCGTTGTTCTTTCCGAAACGGATATTTTCGGCGTGGAGAAAAAGAAGAAAAAGCGGCGCAGTCAGTATCAGGGACAGAAGATCAACGATTTTAACGAGCTGAAGGTAGGAGACTATGTGGTGCACGAATCCCACGGACTTGGCATCTATCAGGGGATCGAGAAGGTGGAGATGGAACATGTGGTGAAAGACTACATTAAAATCTCCTATAGGGATGGAGGCAACCTGTATGTGTTGGCGACCGGTCTGGATGTGATCCAGAAGTATGCTTCGGCAGACGCGGCGAAAAAACCGAAGTTAAACAAGCTGGGGAGCAAAGAATGGGAACACACCAAGACAAAAGTTCGAACCGCCGTGGCAGAAGTGGCCAAAGATCTGGTAGAGCTGTATGCGGTCAGACAACAGGCGGAGGGCTATCAATACGGTGCGGATACGGTATGGCAGAGAGAGTTTGAGGAAATGTTTCCCTTTGAGGAGACGGAGGATCAACTCGCAGCCATTGCGGATACAAAGGCGGATATGGAGAGCCGGAAGATCATGGATCGGCTGATCTGCGGAGATGTGGGATACGGTAAGACGGAGATTGCCATACGGGCAGCTTTTAAGGCGGTGCAGGAAGGCAGACAGGTGGTGTATCTGGCACCGACAACGATCCTTGCCGGACAGCATTACAATACCTTTGTGCAGCGTTTGAAGGATTATCCGGTGCGCGTGGATCTGCTCAGCCGGTTCCGCAGCCCGGCGGAACAGAAGAAGACTGTGGAGGATATCCGAAAAGGGCAGGTGGATATTGTCATCGGGACGCACAGAGTCCTTTCTGCCGATGTGCAGTTCAAGGATCTTGGGCTTCTGATCGTTGATGAGGAACAGCGCTTTGGCGTGGCGCATAAGGAGAAGATCAAGAAATTAAAAGAAAACGTAGATGTGCTGACATTGACGGCAACACCAATTCCGCGGACCCTGCATATGAGCCTGATCGGTATCCGGGATATGAGTGTGCTGGAGGAGGCGCCGGGGGAGAGGCATCCGATCCAGACATTTGTCTGTGAGTATAACGAGGAGCTTGTGCGGGAGGCGATCAACAGAGAACTTGCCAGAAACGGACAGGTGTATTATGTCTATAACCGCGTCAACAATATTGCGGATGTAGCGGCGCAGATCGCCAAGCTGGTTCCGGAAGCGGAGGTGTCTTTTGCGCATGGACAGATGAAGGAGCAGGAGCTGGAAAGGATCATGTACGACTTTGTCAATGGCGAGATCGATGTGCTGGTGACGACGACCATCATTGAGACCGGTCTGGATATTCCCAATGTGAATACGATGATCATCCATGATTCGGACAATCTGGGGCTTTCCCAGCTCTATCAGCTCAGAGGACGTGTAGGGCGCTCCAGCCGGAATGCCTATGCATTCCTCATGTACAAGCGGGACAAAATGCTGAAAGAAGTGGCGGAGAAACGGCTGGAAGCCATCCGCGAGTTTACGGATCTGGGAAGCGGGTTCAAGATCGCCATGCGCGATCTGGAGATCCGCGGAGCCGGGAATCTGTTGGGTATGAGACAACACGGGCATATGGAGGCGGTCGGCTATGATCTGTATTGCAAGATGCTGAACGAGGCGGTGCAGAAACTGAAAGGGAAGGATACCGGGGATACGGATTCCTTCACTACATCGATCGATCTGGATGTGGATGCCTTTATACCCGGCACCTATATTGTGAATGAAGTGCAGAAGCTGGATATCTACAAGCGTATCACGGGGATTGAAAACGAAAAAGAACGGGACGACATGAAGGATGAACTTCTGGACCGGTTCGGTGCAGTGCCTAAGTCCGTGGAGAATCTGCTGGATATTGCATTGATCCGCGTGTCGGCTCACCGGCTGTTTCTCACCGAGATCAAAGGCAAAAATGAGAGGATCGTTTTCACATTTAAACCGGATGCCGACATTAACCCGGCAGGTATACCGGCGCTTTTGAAAAAAGCGGGAAAAGAAATGAGTTTTACGGCTTACGGTAATCCTTACCTGACCTATAAATATAAGAAAACAGGTCTGGTAGAGACGGACGCGGAGCTTCTGCTGACCAAAACAGAAGAGATACTGCTCTGGATGGAGGAAACTTTGAGATAGTTTTAATGGACTGAAAATCTGGTACCTTTTGGTTATGAAAGAAACAGGAGGTATCGAGATGAAAGGTTATGTTACAGCAAACGGGTATATGGGATATGTTGAAAACCGATATATTCTTTTCTCCAGTGAGGAAGAATACGCGGAGTTTTTGGCAGATTAAAACAGTTTTGCCCAAGGTATAAAATTCCTGTCCTTACAAATACTAGACATGAAGTGTTTGAAAGGAGAGGCTATGAAAGCAACAGGAATTGTTCGAAGAATAGATGATCTGGGACGTATTGTGATCCCGAAGGAGATCCGCCGGACACTGCACATCAGGGAAGCAGATCCGTTGGAGATCTACACGGACAGGGAAGGACAGATCATTCTGAAAAAATATTCCCCGATCGGGGAGATGACAACTTTTGCCAGACAGTATGCGGAGAGTCTGGCGCAGGTGTCCGGACATGCGGCGGTGATCGCGGACCGGGATCAGTTTATCGCCGCGGCGGGCGGATATAAACAACTGGTCAATAAATCGATCAGCAAGCAGCTGGAGGAAAAAGTGAATAACCGGGAGATGCTTTTGGCAACCAAGGGTGACCGGAATTTTATCCCGGTATGCGATGACGGCGGGAATGATTACCAGCATCAGGCAATCGCGCCCATCATCTGCGCCGGTGATATCATCGGCAGTGTGGTACTGTTGGATAATGATAACCGGGGGAAAATGGGAGAAGTGGAGCAAAAACTGATCCTGTCCGCGGCGGGCTTCCTGGGTAGACAGATGGAGCAATAAAAAAGTGCCAAAGGCACTTTTTTATTATGTATCTTATTTTGTTTCTTCCTGCGCTTCATCAGTCGGAGGTTCATCAGTCTGGGTTTCATCAGTGGGATCCGGCGTGTCTTTTTCGCGGAGAATGGCATCGGCTTCGGCCAGAGAGATGACTTCTTCTTCCATTTCCGCTTCCGTGATCTCTTCCGTACCGTCAGGGTTGACTTTGCGGGCAGCAGCCTTCTTTTCCTGAGGATCATCCCATACGATGCGGTTTCTTCCACCCTCTTTTCCTTCATACAGATATTCGTCTGCCGCGCGGACCAAAGCGTTGAAATCTGTTGTGTTTCCGGCTGTCAGACCAAAGGTCATCGTCACCATGATAATGATACCGTCGTAACCGCTTTCCATGCGTCGTATATCCGTGAGGATTGTCTCCAGTACTTTGTAGGCGGTATAAATATCGGAGTGATCAAATACCAACAGGAACTCTTCACCGCCCCAGCGTGCGACAAAGCCATAGGTGCGCATGTGCTCGCGGAGCTTGTCTGCCACGTTTTTGAGGATCAGGTCGCCGGCATCATGTCCGTAGGTGTCGTTGACTTTTTTGAAGAAATCAATGTCGCCGATCGCGATGCAGAAAGGATTTTTCTGGGTTTCGTATTTGCGGATGATCTGCTTTAACCGTCGGTCTGCGGCACGTCGGTTTGAGAGCCCTGTCAAGGCATCCTGTTCGATCATGGTGCGCAGAGAGCTTTGCATAGAGATGACGGAGCGTCCGATGTCCCCGAATTCATCGGTCCGTTTGGTTACGCTGGGATCCAGCTCAGCGGTCAGATTTCCGGAAGACACATCGGACAGAAAGTTGCGGATATAGAGCAGCGTGTGTGCGATTTTTTTGGTATAGATAAGCAGAAATACCGATATGAGTCCCATGGCCACCAGAGTGACAATGATGAACGGATACAGCGAACGCAGAATGGCAAGGTCTGCCTGATCGCTTGGTTTGGCCACACAGATCATTCCTACGGTCAGTCCGTTGGCATTCTGCAGCGGCAGATAATAAGCAAAATAGCGGGAAC
>CADBNO010000009.1 GCA_902796105.1 uncultured Lachnospiraceae bacterium
CTTACACATGCAAATGCTTTCTCACGGTGGAAATACTGCCCAAAAATCCGATTCCTATACCAACCAGCAGAGACACCGGCACCAGTATACGGAAAATCTCCTGTACCGGCAAAAAGTGCAGGAACTCGCTGAGCACCGTAAATCTCCCGGTCACATAATCCAACGCATAGTTATACAGACTATAGATCACGCCTAACGGAATGACTGCACCGATCAGACCGATCAGCATACCTTCGATCACAAACGGCGCACGCACAAAAAAGTCTGTAGCGCCGATGTATTTCATAATATTGATCTCCTCCTTGCGGACCGAGATACCCATGGCAACCGTATTGCTGATCAGGAAAATGCTGACCGCCAAAAGAACGCCGATGATGCCCACCGACACATACGCGATCAACAGATTGACACCACTAAGCGTGTGCGCCGTCACCGCCGAGTAGCGGACCTTACGCACCTCCGGCATGGACTGCAGCCAGGTCACCAGTGCATCCTGCATGGAGACATCGCTCAGATATACCTGATAACTGTTTTCTCCCTTCAACGGATTATCCGGAAAACCATCCCTGTAATTCTCGCCGAAATAATCCCGTCCGAAAGACTCCCACGCCTCATCATCCGAAACATATACCACATCGGACACTTCCACGCGTGCCGCGATCATCTGACCGATCTCATCGATACGCTCCTGACTGGGAACCTGCCCCGGCGCATGATACTCGCAGCCATCAGGAAAATCGCCCTCATAGTGAAAAAATACCGTCACCGAAACGCCTTCCTCCGCTGTTTTCACCACGTGCTGGAAATTCGCCACGATCGCATAGAACAGCCCGAACAAAAACAGGCAGGCCGTGATCGTCGCCATTGATGCCAGAGAAAACAGCTTATTTCTGAAAATATTCGCAAACCCCTGCTTGATGATATAAAACAATGTGCTAATCTTCATCGATATATGCTCCTTCCTCTTCATCGCTGACGATGGAGCCCTGTTTCAGCGTGATCACACGTTTGCGCATGGCGTTCACGATCTCACTGTTGTGCGTCACCACGATGACCGTCGTCCCCGATTCATTGATCTCCTCCAAAAGCTTCATGATCTCCCATGAGTTGTTGGGATCCAGATTACCGGTAGGCTCATCCGCAAGCAGGATCGACGGGCTGTTCACCAATGCTCTCGCCAAAGCGACTCTCTGCTGTTCGCCTCCGGAGAGCTGTCTGGGTTTTGACTTGTACTTGCCGGCAAGTCCCACAGTAGCCAGTATGGTCGGCACATTCCGGCGGATCTCCCTGCCCGGCGTCTCCACAATACGCTGCGCAAATGCCACATTCTCATACACATTTCTGTCCTTTAACAGACGGAAATCCTGAAAGACAACGCCCAAGCATCTGCGAAACTGCGGGATCATCCTCCTGGAAAGCTTTTTCAGATCATACCCCATAACATGAACACTGCCGCTGGTAGCTACAAGCTCCCGCAGCAGAAGTTTGATCATCGTCGATTTACCGGAACCGCTGGTTCCCACAATAAATACAAATTCACCAGGATAAATATTCAGGCTCACACCGTTCAATGCGGCGTTTCCCTCGGAATAACTCTTACTCACATTATTCAGGCAGATGATTCCGTTCTCTTTAATGAATTCCTCTCTCAGTGCTTTATTCTTCTCTTTTTTTGTCATTCTGTCCTCCACAAAAATACAGCCGGCGCCCCCACATCAGCAAACAGCCTTTCCCGCACGTCGCGCTTCATGGCCAAGCCGATGCTAGTACTCGAAGCTCTCCATATATTTCATGTATTTTACAACCATCAGAGCAATCTTAAATGTGATCGCATCCTCAAACACACGCAGATCCAGTCCGGTACTCTTCTGCAGCTTGTCCAACCGGTACACCAGCGTATTCCGGTGAATGAACAACTGTCTGGAAGTCTCGGACACATTCAGACTGTTTTCAAAAAATTTATAGATAGTGGTCAGCGTCTCCTCGTCGAAATCATCCGGACTCTTTCCGCCGAAGATCTCCCGGATGAACATCTTGCAGAGCGGTATCGGCAGCTGATAGATCAGACGACCGATGCCCAGTTCACTGTACGCGATCACATCCCTGTCATCAAAAAAGATCTTTCCCACATCCAGAGCCATCTTGGCCTCTTTATAAGACCGGCTGACTTCTTTGATCTCATGTATACCCGTTCCGTAAGAGATCCGAATGCCCTGCACGTTCTCCTTTTCCAGATATGCGATCAGGTTTCTGGCTGTCTTCTCGATCTCCTTTGCCGCATCTGCCTCCGTGATCTCCTTGACGATTATAACATCCTTTTCATCCACAGCGGTAATGAAATCTTTGCCATTGTTGCCAAAACATTCCCGGGACAGCTCCAGAACATTGTTGTCCTTTCCGGAAGGCGACTCCACGATCATCACCACACGCGATACATCCGTCTGGATATGCAGCTTCTTCGCGCGGCTGTAGATATCTACCAAGAGCAGATTGTCCAGCAAAAGATTCTTGATAAAATTGTCCTTGTCAAACCGCTCTTTGTAAGCCACCATCAGATTCTGGATCTGAAAGGCGACCATCTTGCCGACCATGTATACATCCTCGCCGGTACCCGCCGCCACAAGGATATACTCCAGCTGCTGCTCATCGTAAATTTTGAAATACTGATACCCCTGAATCTCCTGTGAATCCGCCGAAGACCCCACGAATTCTATCGCCGCCTGACTGCAGTTCCCCATATCTGAAGTCGACGCCATCTCCTTGCCGTCCGTATCCATCACGCACAGATCCACCCTTGAAATTCCCTTTAACCC
>CADBNO010000010.1 GCA_902796105.1 uncultured Lachnospiraceae bacterium
ACAAGAATGGTTACTGTATAGAGGGCGGTGAGATAGATTTTTCTTTTCATAATGGTTACTCCTTTAATCGTTGCTCCTAGTGGTTGATAGTTCAATCCTGTGTGTCTTCCCAAATGGTGTCGATCACTTTTTTCAGAATACCGGTCACCGGCCAGATGATCCAGGTGATATGCCAGTTAAAGGTAAGAAAACTCCACATCAGGTAAATGCAGGTTACGGTCGGCCAGTACACAGACATAACGGCGGAAACGGTGGGATTGGTGTAATGAATGCCATCGCGTTTACCTGTGTTATGGGATGAGTGACCGGTACTGTCGTGCAGATTCAGCAGGTCTTTGTAACCGTTCATGGTGATGTTGGACACAACGATCAGGAAGACGCCAAGGCCTACGAACAGAAAGAGGCCGACGGCGGAAAGAGTGTCAACCAGATCGGGATTGAGTCTTGAGGACATTTCTTCCAGCACAATAGCAGGAGTCGGTGACAGAATGCAGAGCATAATGCCAAGGCTCAAAATGATAGCGTACGGTGTGCGAAAACGGTTTCTGCGCTCCGTAACAGCGGCTGCGGAAGCAGTCTCCAGCGTATAGTCTTCCTGGCGCAGGTGATCATATCTTCCGGCCTGGATCCCGGAAATGATAAAGAGTGCCACAGCCACGGCGATCATGATAAATAGTCCGATGGCACCGATGGTTTCCGCGGAAGCACTGTTATAGAGACCGGATGCGATCGCGGGGACAGGGCAGGTAATGCACAGGAAGACGCCTAGCGCAATGAGGATGGCGCGATGTTTCTGCATCTCGAGATAGCCAGTCACATCCTCAACCGGAAGGACTTTCCGCAGGTCATATGCATTTTCCGAAGATTCGTTTGCGGAGCGTGCTGCTTCCGGCCTGATCAGGTTGACAATACCTAAATCTTCCGCAAGTTCATCGAGATTTCCGAATTCGGAGATGACGGTGCCGATCGCTTCGTTCTCCGTATGCCCCTCTTTCATAAGTTCGGTGTATTTGTCCTCCATCATGGAGAGCAGCTCCGACTTTGCCTTTTGCACTTCGGGGGTGTCGGGCAGATTTTGAAACATAGTGTCAAGATAGTTTTTTATGGTTTCCATTTTGTCTGATCCTTTCTTAAACAGCAATGAATTTTTCAATCACATCTTTGGTCAGGTTCCATTCTTCGACCCGTTCCCTGTAATAGCTTTCGCCCTGGTCCGTGATGCGGTAGTAGGTCCGCTTTTTTCCGGTTTCGCTTTCGCCGCTGTAGGATGTGATAAGCTGTTTGTTTTCCATCCGGGTGAAAGCGGAGTACAGGGTGGTTTCTTTGATGAGGTATTTCCCGTCGGACAGTTCCTTGATCTTTTTGGATATTTCGTAGCCATATGAAGGGCCAAGCCGCAGCAGAAACAGGATCATTGTGTCGTTATAGCCGCGGATGACGTCGCTTGAAATATTGGTCATGTCTGATCTCCTTTCTGTAGAGTTGCTTTGCATCGGTCGATACTATGTCAGACGATGCTATGCCAGACGTTGCTACGTCTGTCGTAGTAAGACTAAACATAAAATACCACGCCTGTCGTAGTATGTCAACATCTTTTTTCAAATTCTGAAAATAAATTAAACGGGTATATTATTTTCAATTAAGTAAATGTAGGTTATAATAGCATAGGAATCATAAACTGGTTGATAAGAGTGGTAAAGGAGAGCATAAAAAGATGAAAAAGAAACTTTTGGTTCTTATCATGGGATTGGCAATGGGGGTAACTGCATGCGCCGGAAAGACTGAGATTGCGGAGGTGACTTCTACGCAGCAGGAGAACAATAACGGGACGCAGGGCGGAGCACAAGACGGTCCGGGGCAGGCGCAGGAGACCCCAAATGATAAAGCGCAGGAGAACACAGCACAGGCGGGTGCGGCGCAGCAGACAGGCACGGTGCAGCAGGCGAATCTGCTGGAGGGTTTTCTGAAAGGTGAAGCAGCAGCCAAGGTAGATGATGATTTCCTCAATCTGCTGGTGATGTATGCTCCGGAGTATAAGGAGGGAAGTTCTTATACATTGGATCAGCTGGTTGAGCAGCTGCGTGGTTTGGATGAGTATGGCGGCCTGGGTGAAAAGGAGCCGGTGATCACCTATGCGATGCTGCAGAACAAGCCCGGTGATGATGAGGATGAGCGGGGAATGGCTGTAGCGATAGAG
>CADBNO010000011.1 GCA_902796105.1 uncultured Lachnospiraceae bacterium
AATTCCGGGATCGGCAAGTCACACTTTTCGAAAATGAGGGGGAATACATATGATGCCATTAAGTCTGGCAACGATCGGAGAAGAAAATATCATCAAAAAGATCGGAGGCAGCCCGGAAGTCAGAAAGCACCTGGCGGATCTGGGTTTTGTAGTGGGCGGCAGTGCCACAGTGGTGAGCAGCCTGGGCGGCAATGTGATCGTTCGCGTAAAGGAATCCCGTGTGGCGATCAACGACGATCTGGCGCGCCGGATCATGATCTGACGGATATAATACAGGAAATTAATACAGAAAATAATTCGAGGAGGATACAATATGAAAACACTGAAAGAGGCAGCCATCGGCACCACCGTGAAGGTGGTAAAGCTCCACGGCGAGGGCGCGGTAAAGCGTCGTATCATGGACATGGGCATCACCAAGGGGGTGGAGGTATATGTCCGCAAGGTAGCGCCGCTTGGAGACCCCATTGAAGTGACCGTGCGCAACTATGAATTGTCTCTGCGCAAGGCCGATGCGGGAATGATCGAGGTAGAGTAGAAGGAAGGAGTGGGAAAAGATCATGAGCACAAAAATAGCCCTTGCGGGAAACCCTAACAGCGGTAAAACAACCCTTTTCAATGCGCTGACCGGCTCCAATCAGTTCGTGGGAAACTGGCCGGGCGTAACCGTGGAGAAAAAGGAAGGCAAGTTGAAAAAGCATGAGGATGTGACCATCACCGACCTGCCCGGCATTTATTCTCTTTCTCCCTATACCTTGGAGGAAGTGGTGGCCAGAAACTACCTGATCGAGGAGAGACCGGACGCCATCATCAATATCATTGACGGTACAAACCTGGAGAGAAACCTGTATCTGACCACACAGCTCACTGAGCTGGGGATCCCCGTGGTCATTGCCATCAACATGATGGATCTGGTGGAGAAGAACGGAGACAAGATCAACTCAGCAGAGCTTTCCCGACAGCTGGGGTGCAAGATCGTGGAGATCTCCGCGTTAAAGGGGAACGGGATCATGGAGGCTGCCGAGGAGGCGATCAAGGCAGCCAAGGGCACCGGGACCGTTCCGCAGCATACCTTTTCCGGCCCTGTGGAGCATGCGATCGCACACATTGAAGAGGCAACGGTACATAATATGCCCGAGGAGCAGCAGAGATGGTATGCCATCAAGGTGTTTGAGCGGGATGACAAGGTGTTGGGGAAGCTTCATATTGACCAAAAGACATTGGAACATATCGAGAACGATATCAAAGCTGCCGAGAAAGAGCTGGATGATGATGCGGAAAGTATCATCACCAATGAAAGATATGTGTATATCGCATCTGTGATCAAGGCATGCTATAAAAAACACAACGCAGGCGGTATGACCACCTCCGACCGGATAGACCGGATCGTGACCAACAGATGGCTGGGACTGCCAATCTTTGCGTTAGTGATGTTTCTGGTATACTGGATCGCCATGGTGGGCGTTGGCGCGTCTGCGACAGACTGGGCAAATGACGGACTGTTCGGTGACGGCTGGCACCTGTTCGGCATGGGCAGCGGCGAATACGGGGAAGCAGCAGAGGAATACGGTGCAGCTTTCAACGCGGTGGACGCCTATATCGGTCTGGATACGGAGGATGAAGCGTTTGACGCGGATGAACAGCTTGCTTCGATGAAAGCATATGCGGCAGGCGGTGCGGATCCCGCGAACAGCACAGATGAGGCGGGTATATCTGCCGTTCCGGCGAGTGTGAGCTATACCTTGGAGGACGAGGAAACACTGGAAGATTACGACGTGACGGTATATTTTGACCGAATCCCCGGGGATGCGGACGAGGAAGCAACCAACGCCATGTCCTACACCGATGCGGTAAGCTATTTTGAGGAAAAAGGATTTGACGAGCCCGATCCTGCAGACTACGGCGTGTGGGTGCCCGGAGTGCCTGTGCTGGTGGAAGGACTTCTGGATGCAGTGGGCGCGGCTGACTGGCTGAAGGGGCTGATCCTGGATGGTATCGTGGCCGGTGTGGGCGCTGTGCTTGGCTTCGTGCCCCAGATGTTAGTGCTGTTCCTGCTGCTGGCGTTTCTGGAGGCCTGCGGCTATATGGCGCGTATTGCATTTGTACTGGATCGTATCTTCAGAAAATTCGGACTTTCGGGTAAATCCTTTATCCCGATGTTGGTCGGTACCGGATGTGGCGTGCCCGGTATCATGGCCTCCCGCACCATTGAAAACGAGCGAGACCGCCGCATGACGATCATCACCACAACCTTTATCCCCTGCGGCGCGAAGGTACCGTTCATCGCCATGGTGGCAGGCGCCATCTTCGGTGGCTCCGCATGGGTTGCAACTTCCGCATACTTTATCGGAATGGCATCCATCGTGGTTTCCGGCATCATGCTGAAAAAGACCAAAATGTTTGCGGGCGAGCCTGCGCCCTTCGTCATGGAGCTTCCTGCATACCATATGCCGACGTTCGGCAACGTGCTGAGATCCATGTGGGAGAGAGGCTGGTCCTTTATCAAGAAGGCGGGAACCATCATTTTACTGTCCACCATCATCGTGTGGTTTACCACCTACTTCGGCGTTGTGGACGGCGCATTCGGCATGCTGGAGGAGGATCAGCTGGATGCCTCTATCCTGGCTAAGATCGGTGGCGCCATCGCATGGATCTTTGCCCCCCTCGGCTGGGGCAACTGGCAGGCGGCTGTGGCATCGATCACCGGTCTGGTGGCGAAGGAAAACATCGTGGGCACCATGGGCATCCTCTACGGCGGCGGAGAGGAGAGCGTTTACCAGACACTGCATGCGGCATTCACCGGCGTGACAGGATACTCCTTCCTGGTGTTCAACCTGCTGTGCGCACCCTGCTTTGCTGCGATCGGCGCCATCAAGCGTGAGATGAACAATGCGAAGTGGACCTGGTTTGCCATCGGCTACCAGTGCGGATTCGCATATGTGATCTCCTTTATGATCAACCAGTTCGGCGGCGCTTTCACCGGTCATGCGAACGTGATCGGTGTGATCCTGGCGGTGGCGCTCTTGCTTGCCATGCTGTATATGCTCTTTCTCAAAAAATATGAAGAGGCGACCAAACTCAAGACAGACGTGAAGGTAAAATAAAGCGGGAACGCGGAAAAAGTAAGTGTAGAAAAGCAAACGCGGAAAAGTAAGCGCGGAAAAAGCGAACGCAGAAAAATAAACACAGAAGGCAAACGCTAAAGTAAACGAAGAAGTAAACGCGGAAAAAGCGAACGCAGAAAGTGAACGGGTGAAACGGTATGATGACATGGTTATGGGCCAATCTGGGAACGATCCTGGTCAGTCTGGTGCTGGTGCTCATGGTGGCACTGATCATCCGGAGCATGATCCGGGATAAACAAAAGGGAAAATCCTCATGCGGCGGCAACTGCGGCTGCTGTCCCATGGGGGGCGCATGCCATGGACATACGGCAAAGTGAAAAAGACAGGTGTAAACATGTATAAGACCACAGTAATGATTGACGGCATGATGTGCGGCATGTGCGAGGCACATGTCAATGATGCGATCCGCAAAGCACTGCCCTCGGTGAAGAAGCTCAGCACCTCCCATGCAAAGGGGGAGGCCGGTTTTCTTACGGGAGACAGGCCGGACCCGGAGAAACTGAAAAGTGTCATCGAGCAAACCGGTTATCAGGTGCTTTCGGTGGAGACAACAGAATATGAGAAAAAGAAGGGATTGTTCGGGATTTTCTGAGCGATCCCTTTTTTGAGCGGGTTCAGCACAAACATCCGCTATAAATCGCATGACATGAGGGACCAGATATGCTATACTATACTGGCATTGAACTCGATGAAAAGAGTGCCTGATAGAAAAACGCGAGCAGCTCAATATGATGGGCGCTTCGCCGGATAGAATGGTTAGGAATGTAGGAGAGTACATATGTCGGAGGAATATAGAGCCAGGGAAAACAGACTTGAAAAGATTTTTTTAAGCGAACGTTTTATGGCAGCCGCCTGTGCTTTCATGACGGTCGCAGGTCTTGTTTCCCTGTTTTTTTGTTTTATGGAACAGGATGCTTTCGAAATTTTTGCTCTTGTGATCAAGCTGGTGACGGCAACAGCCATGTTCCAGGCTTTTCGGGCTTTTAAATGGGATGTGGCAAAGGGGCTTTTGGGTGGAGTTTTGTTCTGCCTGATGTATCAGGAGGCGCATCTGGCGATTGACAGACTTTGGAAAGTAGAGAATTTTGATGTTTATTTGATCGCCGGTGTGCAGGGGAGTCTTTTTCTGGCAGGGGCAGTCATGAATCTTGTCATGACCATTATTATCACGCTGAATCATTTTTTTATAAATTATTCAATCCATGGAAATCCCAAGAATGTGATCCTTAACCGGATCGCTCTGGTTTTCAAATTCGCCGTTTGCATTCTTCTTGTGGCCGCCAACAGCCGTTTGGGATTTTCCACGGATCTGAGGTGGAACCAGTCGCTGCAATATCTTATGGATATGGCACTTTTGCTGCTGGTGACCTGTCTGGAGGCGCAGTTTGATTCTTTCAATATGCTCCGGCAGGAATTAAGGAAAAGAACACGGGAGGAGAGATCAGATAGATGAGCGTGCGGGAACGAGTATCCGGGATTTGGCTGATGGCGATGACGCTTCTTTCATTGTTTGCTTTTACCTGTTATTTTGTAGCACAGATGCGCCTGAATATTCTTCAGACTGGATATCTTGTGCTGGTGATCCTGCAAGGGGTGGCGCTTGCGGTGTATATGTGGGGGCCGGAAAAACTGAAATTTAAGTGGCAAAGAATTCTTTACCGTCTTCTGTACGCCTCTTCCTTTTGCGTGATCCCTGCATTTGCGTTCATCTTCATGGGGCTTGTTTCTCAATATCACGTCAGGATCCCGGACAGTATTTCTGCCGAAAACCTGCCGGTAGAAGAAATCCTGCCTGCGGATAAGACGGTAGTTTACGATACGGGTACCGTTTATGTGATATTCCCGGAGTATTCAAGTGTGAGTCTGGTGTGTGAGGATCGTCCCTCCAAATCGGATAAAACCATTACATGGTGCAGCGGCGCGGCTTTTCAGCATACTGTGAGTCTGGGGTTTGCACAGGAAGATGTAGAAGGAGATCATGCCGTTAGCGGCACACTCTATGAAAGCCCGTATAACAAGGATGATTTTGCTGCATTTACCTGCGTGGGCAACCGTTTTTCCTTCGAATTTGATGAGCCTTCGGAAGCGGTCAAAGACGCTGCGGAAGCGGGAGGAAGCGGATTTATGCAGTTTGGATTGATCAGGGATGGAGAAAACGTTATGAACTTTGAATTGCCCCGGGTGCGCTGTTACCGTACGCTGGCTGAGCTGAACGGGAATCTGTGTATCATTGATTCCTGCCGGATGATGAAGTTCGATGATTTTTTGGAAGAAGTAAGCCGGCTTGGTGTTACCAATGCCCTTTATATGGATATGGGAGCCGGATGGAATTATTCATGGTACAGGAATAAGGCGGACAAGGTGGTCACGCTCTTCGGATTGCCGGTTCCCTGGTCTCATAACTGGATCATCTTTCAGAAATGAGCAGAGCGCAGAACGGCCGAAGGCGTATCGGAATGAGATCCGCACAAACGATAGAAACGCTATGCATATGTTCATCTTGCAACGTTTCTGCATTTTGAGGTATAATGTGAAATAAAGCGAAGCTTTATTTCAACGAGGAAAACGCGAAGCGTTTTTCGAGTCTGGACATGAGGAGCGAGGAAAACGCGAAGCGTTAAACATAAATGCATCAACACACATCATCACATAAGGAGGGAACTTACTATGAAGAGAATCGGAATGTTGACCAGCGGCGGAGACTGTCAGGCGTTGAACGCAGCGATGAGAGGCGTGGCGAAGACACTCTTGAACAGCAAGGAAAAGGTGGAGCTGTATGGCTTTTTGGACGGCTACAAAGGTCTGATCTATGGTGATTTCCAGATACTGACCGGAAAAGATTTTTCCGGTATCCTCACAAAAGGCGGTACCATTCTCGGCACTTCCCGCACTCCTTTTAAGACGATACAGGATCCGGACGAGAACGGTCTGGACAAAGTGGATGCCATGATGCAGAATTATTATAAACTGAAGCTGGACTGCCTGGTGATCCTGGGCGGAAACGGCACTCACAAGACAGCAAACCTGTTGCGTGAGAAGGGGCTGAATGTGGTGACGCTGCCCAAGACTATTGACAATGACCTGTGGGGCACCGATATGACCTTCGGTTTCCAGAGTGCCGTAAATATTGCTACAGAGGCGATCGACTGCATCCATACAACAGCGGCTTCCCACAACAGGGTGTTCATTGTGGAGGTGATGGGACATAAGGTTGGCTGGCTGACCCTGAATGCCGGTATGGCCAGCGGCGCAGACATCATTTTGATCCCGGAGATCCCTTACGATATCGACAAGGTGATCGCGAAGATTGACGAGCGCGCAGCCAGCGGCAGCAAGTTTACCATCATTGCAGTGGCAGAGGGCGCGATTTCCAAGAAGGATGCAAAGTTGTCCAAGAAGGATTACAAGAAAAAGGTGGAGAGCCGTACATTCCCGTCCGTATCCTATGAGATCGCCGATGAGATCCAGAAAAAGACCGGCAGAGAGGTGCGAGTGACGGTGCCCGGACATACCCAGAGAGGCGGAAGCCCGTGTCCGTATGACCGCGTGTTCGCAAGCCGTCTGGGGGCGGAAGCAGGCAAGCTGATCCTGGAGGGCGAGTATGGATTCATGGTAGGCTATAAAAACCGTGAGATCGTGAAGGTGCCCCTTGAGGATGTGGCGGGCAAGCTGAAATATCTGTCTCCCGATGCGACCATTGTGCAGGAGGCGAAGCTTTTAGGCATCTCTTTTGGAGATTAAGAAGGGGGATCGGGATAGGTGGGTAGCGGTTTCTTTGAATCATTTAACGATGAAAATATGACAAAATGGCTTAAAACGGTATTGCAGCCCGGAGAAAGTGCGATTGCTTCCATTTATTGCATTTATAAAAATGTGGGAACCTTTATTTCCAGCGGAACATTCCCGGGATATTTTGTCATAACGGACAGAGATAGGATCGTGGGACATTTGGTTGATATCACGGGCGCGAACGACTTTAGTGTCAGTCTAATGGATGTGACTAAGATTAAAGTGAAACGAACCTTAGTGTTCAAGATGCTATCAGTGTATATAGAATTTAAAGGAATCAGGAAAAAGGCTAAAATGATATTTAATGCGCCGAAATTTTTGCGGGACGTCAAAGTACAGGAAGCAAACGTGATTTTGATTGAGAATAGATTGCAAAAACAAAAGTTGTAAAATAAAGAGGAACGGAAGCTTATGTCATATACAGCATTATACCGTAAATTCCGGCCGGATTCCTTCGCGGATGTGAAGGGACAGGATCATATTGTGACCACGCTGCGCAACCAGATCAAGGCGAACCGGATCGGCCACGCTTATCTGTTCACCGGGACGAGGGGCACGGGCAAGACTACCGTGGCGAAGATCCTGGCGAAGACCGTGAACTGCGAAAATCCTACGGATGACGGCCCCTGTGGGGAGTGCCGTACCTGTAAGGCGATCGCGTCCGGCGCCAGCATGAATGTCATCGAGATCGATGCGGCGTCCAACAACGGTGTGGACAATATCCGCGAGATCGTGGATGAGGTGTCGTATTCGCCGGCGGAAGGGAAATATAAGGTTTATATCATAGACGAGGTGCATATGCTCTCCATCGGCGCATTCAATGCGCTGTTGAAAACGCTGGAGGAGCCGCCCTCCTATGTGATCTTTATTCTGGCGACGACCGAGGTGCATAAGCTCCCGATCACGATTCTATCCAGGTGCCAGAGATATGATTTTAAGAGAATTTCCATCGATACGATCGTGGGACGCATGCAGGAGCTGATCGCGGCGGAGCAGGTGCAGGTGGAGGAAAAGGCTCTCCGCTATATTGCCAAGACCGCGGACGGCTCTATGCGTGATGCACTCAGTCTGCTGGATCAGTGCATTGCCTTCAACCTGGGGCAGGAGCTGACTTATGATAAAACGCTGGATGTGCTGGGAGCCGTGGACACGGAGGTCTTCAGCAGACTGCTCCGCTATGTGCTGGACCGGAATGTGACAGGATGCGTGGAGCTTCTGGAGGAGATCGTGATGCAGGGGCGCGAGATGACGCAGTTTGTCACAGACTTTACCTGGTATCTGCGCAATCTGATGCTGGTGCAGTCCTCGGACAATCTGGAGGATGTGATCGATATGTCCTCGGACAATCTGGCCAGGCTGAAAGAAGAGGCGCAGATGGTGGATGTGGATCGGGTGGTCCGGTATATCCGTATTTTCTCGGAGCTGTCCGGACAGATCCGGTATGCGGCGCAAAAGCGGATCCTGGTGGAGATCGCTCTGATCAAGCTCTGCAAGCCGGAGATGGAGGCGTCAAAGGACAGCTTGTTAGACCGCATCAGACAGGTGGAGGATAAGCTGGAGAACGGTGTGTTCGTACAGGGCGGCGCAGAAGGTATGGGCGCCATGGGAATACCCGGCGGGAATGGCTACGGCAGTGCGGGCGGCTATGGCATAAATGGCGCCGGCGGCAGCAGTATCGGAGGGGCTTCCCGGCCACAGCTTCCGAAGGCGATCCCGGATGATATTAAGGCGATCGTGGCCAAATGGCAGTCTATCATCAGCAATGCAGATAATCCCATGCGGACTTATCTGAAGAGTGCCAGACTGAGTCTGGGGGCGGACAATAATCTGCTGGTCGTATTGGAGGATGGTCTGGCGACGGATTATTTTAACCAGAATGAACAGCACAAAGAATTTTTGGAGCGTATGCTGGCTGATTTTTCCGGCAAAGAGGTGGCAGTGAGTATCCAGTCGGTAAAGGGTGACCGGGATTTTGAGGATCATTATGTGGATCTCTCACAGGTGATCCATATGGACATTGAGGAAGAGGACAGTTGAAAAATCTGAAGAAATATCATAAAGTATATTTGGTGTTTTTTGTCTTGATGTGTGTTGTGACAGCGTGTTTGGGGGTGAGGGCGGTACTGCATCCCAGACCGCACAATATTTTGGTGACATTAATGTCGGTAATATGGGTTTTCTGCATTCGGGGCTGGATGAACCCGGAGAAATTCGAAAGTCCCTATAAGCGGAAGGATGCTGCGGCGGGCTCAGCATCGCAGGAGGAACCTGCGGAAGAGCAGAGTGGAGCAGCGCTGCCGAAGAAGCGCAAGGCACCGGGGATCGGAATGGCGGTTTTGGGTATTTTGCTCTCCTTTTTTGTGGTGGCATATATGCTTTCAGTCATACCGGATCTGCTGTTTCCGTATCATACACCCTATGAATACAAGGCAGATATTGAAAAGCGCAGGCTGAGTACTTTTTATGACTACTCCTTTTTCCCGGATGAGATCCCGGAGGGCGCATCTTGTGTGAAATGGGTGATGCAGCCGTCATTTTTGCAGGCCAGTGGCACGGAGGTGCTGATTTTTGACACGGATGATGATTATATCCGTCAGACCATTGCGCAATATGGCGGCGGGGCAGAGGTCGTGGGGCTTGAAGACGACATGATGTTTGACAACTATTATGACAAGAACCGTCTGGACAAACTGACAGTCTATAAATTATATGACAATAATGACTGGAATCATCTGCATATGTGGGGATTTTTTGTGGATGAGGAGATCGGACGGATCGGCTATTTTTGCCAATAAAAAATAAGATAAGCAATGGAGGAAGGATCACAATGGCAAAGCGTGGAGGATTTCCGGGCGGAGGAATGCCCGGCAACATGAACAATCTGATGAAGCAGGCACAGAGAATGCAGCGTCAGATGGAGGAACAGCAGAAGGATTTTGAAACCAAGGAGTTTACCGCAAAGGCGGGTGGCGGCGCAGTGGAAGTGACCGTGACCGGCAAGAAGAACATCGTGAGCATCAAGCTTGCGGAGGAGATCGTGGACCCGGAGGACATCGAGACGCTGCAGGATGCAATTATGGCAGCGGCGAATGAGGCCATCAAACAGGCGGAAGATGAGAACGCGATGATGATGAATGCGCTGACCGGCGGATTTGGTGGTTTGGGAGGCCTGCCGTTCTGATGGATCTTTACAGCGGGCATATCAATAAGTTAATAGAGGAGTTGGCGGCATTGCCGGGAATCGGCAGCAAGTCTGCACAGCGCCTGGCCTTTCATCTGATCAATATGCCGGCGGACAAGGTGAATCGTCTGGCCAATGTCATGATGGAAGCGAAAGCCAATGTGCGTTACTGCAAAGAATGTTACACTTTGACGGATAAGGATATCTGTCCGGTATGCGCCAATGAAAAGCGTGATCACAGGACAATCATGGTGGTGGAAAACACCCGGGATCTGGCGGCTTATGAGAAAACCGGCAAGTACGAAGGGGTGTATCACGTGCTGCACGGCGCGATCTCTCCCATGCTCGGGATCGGACCGAATGACATCAAACTCAAAGAACTGATGGAGCGTCTCCGGGGGGATGTGGATGAAGTCATTATTGCTACCAATTCCAGTCTGGAAGGGGAAACCACAGCCATGTACATCAGCAAACTCATCAAACCGACAGGCATCAAGGTGACCCGGATCGCCAGCGGCGTGCCGGTGGGCGGCGATCTGGAATATATCGATGAGGTGACTCTGCTGCGGGCACTGGACGGCAGGGTTGAGCTGTAAGAAATATTCACAAAGTTCCATAGAACAATATGGAAACAATATGGAAACAATATGGAAACAATATGACGACAGGAAAAGAAAAGACGAGGTGAAGGGGAATGGCGATTACGGTAGAAGCGCGTCCTTTCGGAAAAGCTTCGGAAGGCGGAGATATTATTCTGTACAAGATCAAAAACAGTAAGGGAATGGAAGCTTCCGTGATCAATCTGGGAGCGATCCTGACTGCGCTGAAGGTGCCGGCGCCAAACGGCGAGATCGCCGATGTGGTGCTGGGATTTGACAATGGTGACGCATATAATGACAACCGCAGCGTATTCGGCGCAGTTGTGGGACCTCACGCCAATCGTATCGGCGGCGCGGCGTTTACACTGGATGGTGTGGAATACAAACTGGCTAAGAATGACAATGCAAATAATCTGCACAGTGATGCGAAGAAAGGCTATCAGAATTGCCTTTGGAATGCGGAGATCGTGCAGGACGGTGTGTGCTTTTCGCTGGAGGATCCCGATGGAAATATGGGGTTCCCCGGCAATAAGAACCTGCAGATCATTTATACGCTGGATGAGGAAAACGGGCTGACGCTGCGCTATCATGGCAGCAGCGACAAGCGCACTTTGCTCAATCCTACCAATCACAGCTACTTCAACCTGGAGGGGCACGCAGCGGGCAATATTGCCGGGCACACCCTCTGGCTTAAGGCAGACTATTACACTCCGGTGGTAGCGGGAGCGATCCCCACCGGAGAGATCTCCCCGGTTAAAGGTACCCCCATGGACTTTACGACAGAGAAGTCTATGGGCAAAGAGATTGATGCTGATATGGAGCAGCTGAAACTGACCGGCGGTTACGATCACAATTTCGTGATCACCGGGGCGGACGGAAGCCTGCAGCATATTGCTACGGCGAAGGCTCCGAAGAGCGGCCGGGTGATGGAAGTGTACACGACACTGCCGGGTGTGCAGTTTTATGCCGGGAATTTCATTGATGAGCAGATCGGCAAAGACGGCGCTGTTTACAACAAACGCAGCGGATTCTGCCTGGAGACGCAGTATTTTCCGGACAGCATTCACCATGAAAATTTCCCGTCCTGCGTGTTTGGCGAAGGCAGGGATTATGATTCCGTAACCGTATACCGCTTTGCGTAAAGCGACGATGTAACAGTATTGAAGTGGCAATGAAACGACGATGAAGCGGCCGGATCGGAAAGAGATTATTTGTCGAGAAATTTTCCGACACCTCTGACAAAAAACGATAAAATACCTCTCATGCCAATGCTATGATGAAGCAAAATCGGTGTAGAGACATGGGAGGTGTTTGTATGGAATTACCAAAAAACGTTACGCAGATCGGAGAAGTGGACAGGCATTGCAAGGTCTATGTTGAGGACTATGTGGTTTCTTATATAAAACAGTTAAACACACAGGCCGAGACCAGAGAAATCTCCGTGGCGTTGTACGGAAGATATGAACAGGAAAACGGGCTTGATTATCATTTTATCTATGGCGCTTGTAAGGTGGAACAGCTCCCGAAAGAGGTGAGGCATCTTTCTCAGGCTCAGCTGCAGGAAGTGGAGAAATATCGCCGAAAGTATTTTCCGGAACTGACTTTTGCCGGGTATCGGCTGCTGAACGGTGAAATGATAGAAGGGTTTTACATATACGACCGGGATATTTGCAGGTATATTGCCGGGTATGCACAGTTTTATGAAAAAAACGACGCTATGCTTGCCTATATGTTGGAAGTAAGAGAAGATATACAACCCGAACATGTCGATCAGGAAAAATACGAGAGAGTAAGGCAGCGCCGGGAAGAAAGAAGGATAGAGGCTGCAGAGGAGAAGGACTCCGGACAGTCGATATCGGAAAAGGTGGCTCAGCTCTCAACGACTCAGAATCTGCAGCGGATGCGATTGGCCGCTGTGGCTGTTTTTGCGCTATTATGTCTGTTCGGTGTGGCAACTTTCCGTGATCATACAGCGGATCCTGCGGATACAGGGCATATTTTGGCGGTTAATGCCACGGATGCGGTAGCCCGACAAGAGAGTCAAAAGGACAAGCTGGTCATAGAAGACAAACTGGAAGATGCTTTGCGCGAGGAAAATCAGAAGTCGACTGAGGCGTCGGCTGCGCCGGGACGATCCGAAGAAGGCGGGCAGCCGGAAAGCACAGAAGCTGCAGAGAACACAGGGAATGCCGAGAATGTGGAGAACACTGCGGATGCAGAGAATGCCGAATCCGCAGAGAGTGCGGAAAGCGCAGCGATTGCAGGGAACGCAGAAATCGCAGAGAGTGCAGCGGATACAGGGAACGCAGAAAGTGCA
The DNA here is from genome assembly GCA_902796105.1 of uncultured Lachnospiraceae bacterium. Classification (GTDB taxonomy): domain Bacteria; phylum Bacillota; class Clostridia; order Lachnospirales; family Lachnospiraceae; genus Acetatifactor. Next base: position 13,009 of record CADBNO010000011.1, read on the forward strand.
GAGAAGGCGGAGAATTCCGGAAATGCGGAAAAAGCCGATAAGGATCCCGCAGAAAATGTGGATGGGTCGCAACAAACAGAACTGTCACAAAGCCGGGAAGTGGCAGCGGAGGCAGTAGTGCCGGAGGCGGTAGCCTACATCATTCAGCCCGGTGACACACTGATCGCGATCAGTAAAAGACAATATGGAACCGATTCCAGAGTTCAGGATATTTGTGACCGAAACAAGATAACAGATCCGAATAACATAAAGCAAGGGCAGGTGATCATGCTGCCCCGGTAAGACACGAGGTTTGATATGGCGGAAATCAGAAGCTACATGAAGGAAAAAGCGAAGAGAGAACAAAATCGCATCAGTTACAAGGATAAAATTTTTCATCACAAGTTGAAAAATGTATATCGTGTCCTGCTGATCCTTGCGGCTGTGCTGGCGATGATCGGGATTGTGATCATCCAGTATAACCGACATGTCTATACCGGGTACGATGTTGTTTCCAGTACACCGCTGGATCTGACTTCGGGGACTACGGATGTGCGGCTTCAAAACTGTGTTCTTACCTACAGCAAGGACGGAGCACACTGTACCACACCCAAAGGGGTTGTGAACTGGAACCAGACATATCAGATCCAGGATATCAAGCTGGATATTAATAAGGACGCAGTGGCGATTGCCAGCTACAATGGAAGAGAAATTTATGTGCAGAACACGGAGAAGCAGTTGGGAACCATTACAACCAATATGCCGATCCGTGATATTGCCGTTTCCGGAGCCGGAGATGTAACGGCAGTGCTTTCCGACACGGATGTCACGTGGATAAATACCTATGACGCTACCGGCAAAATGCGATTTACCGGACAGGTCCATATGCAGGAGACCGGCTATCCGGTTGATGTGTGTCTTTCGCCAAACGGGATCCTGCTGGCAGTCAGTTATGTGTATCTGGATGCCGGCACGATGAAGAGCAACGTTGTTTTCTATAATTTAGGACCGGTGGGAGAAAATATGGGGGATATGATCGTCAGCGCTTATTCCTACTCGGATATGCTGATCCCGGAGATCCATTTTGTGAACGATGATACGGCATTTGCTATCGGGGACAGCAGGCTTACGGTATTCAAGGGTGGCCAGACGCCGGTGGATGGCGCAGGACATATTTTTGATAAAGAGATACAGGCTGTCTTCTATGGAGACAAATGTGTCGGACTGATCTTTGGCTCAGATGATGCGGAACATACTTACAAACTGGAAATATACAATACGGACGGAAAGCGGATCACCAACTACTATTTTGACCTTGATTATACAGATATCTTTTTTGAGGAAAAAGATTTTGTTATTTACAATGAAAATGAATGCATGATCGTGACATATGGCGGAGCAGAAAAATATAAAGGCAGTTTTTCCAAAGCTGCTGAACTGCTTCTCCCCGCAAACGGAACCTACCGATACACGATGGTGACTGCATCCTCTATTGACACAATTCAGTTAAAATAAAGGATGAAAAAAACAGCAAAAAAATTTTTAAAAGTCTATTGACAAAGAAAAATGCGTATGATATTATACTAAAGCTGTCGCTAAAAACGACAGGTTGAACCTTGACAAATAAACAGCAATGCAACCCTGAAAATTCCTAACGTTCAGATCCCCCCTCTGAGGATCAGAACGGGAAGAAAATTCAGAGAACGGTTTGACATAGTCAAATCACAAACTCAAATCTGATCTCGTCGAGAG
>CADBNO010000012.1 GCA_902796105.1 uncultured Lachnospiraceae bacterium
GCTGGTGATGGGCTTCAGCGCAGGCAAATAGTTTGCCGATGTGAACCTCGCAGCTTTCCGGCACATTGAATTTAATGCTTGCTACATTGTTGTACCGGAGCGTCTTATTTGGCCTTAACGGGAGTGCATTGAGACGATATGTAATGGTAGACAATATATATCTCGCGTCCGCATCCGAAAAAGTTCCATTTCCGATGGCTTCCAGAGTCTCTGCCGGCGACATAATAAGTTTGGGGTGATAGATCCGCACCAAATCCGTGTTTCGGATCGCGGTGATGAAGTGCAGGGCTAAAAACAACCATGTGTCCACATAGTTTTTTGCCGCCGCAGCGCGCTCATACATGTCGTGATACTCAATAAACTCGGTGTTAAAAAGGCAAAACATCAATCTTAGGTAATCATCGATGTCATAAGCTTCCGTATACCCAGACATGTCAACTCGCTGAGTCATCTGATAATCCCTTGTATAAGTAGTCTTATAGTGTTCCCGCACCCAGGCAAAAAAGAATGTCAGATAATCACCGTATTTCTTCAATAGATCATCGGCGGCCTTTTTGATGATTTGCTCCAAATCTGTATTGGAAAGGAAAATCACGTCAGTATTGAGTACTGACAGTAGAAACGAGTTTAGCGCATACTGCACGGGACATGGACATTCTGCAGCTGCATAAAACTCAGAAAGAGTCTTTGCAGTTGTTGGATACCTTGTCTCAAGCATCCGCATGAGTATCGTACTTTTTTCATCCGGATTTGCATCTTTATAGGCAAAATAGTTTCCGATCCTCTCCAAGATTGGGTCGAAGGAGCTTGGATCAACCATTAGTTTCTTGCCATCCCAAACAGGTGTGATCCCGAACCAATCGTTGTCGACAAGAAATAGTGTTAGTTCCTGGTAAAATGAATTTGACTCGATTCCAAATATGTCTTTCAGATGATCCACAAACACTTTAAAATCAACCATTTTAGCCATCCAGATACTCCTTTGAAAAAGCCTTTTCTGCTCTCCACAGGTTTAATTCAAAAGATTTAGAATTCACTGTCGCGAGTTGCGATACGAGATCGCTCTTGTTTTGCAGATATGTTCTAGCCGAATCCGGAGACTTATCTCCTCGCCAAAACATCAAACCAGCTGGACTTTCACCGTATAATGCGAGTTGAGTGGAAAACCAGTGTCTGAAAATGTGGGGCCCGATACTGTTTTCTTCAAGCAATGACCCATAGTAACTAACTTCACTGTTAGGATTATCTTTAAGAATAGGGATAAGTTCCTTAATCGCTTCCTTGAACTCTTTTGCGAACATTGAATACGATATGGCGTTGCCACGAGAGTTAATACTTAATGCGCCATACGCCTTTTCATAAGGCTTCCCTTCCAGGTATGCCAAGTATTCCAGGTATATATCATAAAAAATCTTCCGAAAAGCAGGATATACTCGCTGAGTTCGTTCCTTCTTGATCTTTCCTACATCACTGCAAGTGCTGCTAAGACGCAGTTCTTTGTTCAGATCAATGGTGATATCAAAAACGGACCCGTTTATGATTGTAATCTGGAGTCGTGCTCCAAGCATGGAGTCTTCTCTCCGGACGTTGCAGGCCTCTGATGGACGCACTCCTGCAAAGGCGCAAAGCGCCACCAGCATCATGATTCTGGGATGATAGCGGATAATGTGGTTCATAATAATCGGAAAGACACTATTCGGCATATCTCTGAAGATGGTGTTTTCCTTCGGAGTACATATAATGTCAAACTTCGGCACTTTCTTCTTGACGATTTTCCCCTTTGGGGTACGCACTTCTATGGTGTCATATAGATCATCCAGTTTAAACTTCATTTTTTTGTTCTTGTTTATTGAGCTGTATACAGTTAGAAAATCGATAACGACACGAAAACAAATATCAACCGTCTTTTGATCCCGAACTGCATCACCATCAAATAGAGAGCCGGAGCCATAAGCGTTGAAGAAGGAAATTACCATCTCCGCGTTGATATCTGTTAACCGACTTATATCCCCTTTTTCGATGAAAATGTAATTCAAAAACTGACAGATGTAAGTCGTGTTTTCACTACCGCTTGATGTAACCAGCACCGAAGTCTTTCGTTTTTTATGCTTTATATATTTGTGAAAATCTGTCCAGGCGACGATGACAGTATCATCGCGTAAAACTATAAACTCTCTGGTAATGTTGAGCCCGTTTTCCAGCTCTAAAACATGTTTATAGACTGCAAAATGCAATCCGTTATCCATCTACACTCACCTTTCTGTCAAGGATCCTGCAAACAAGCCTATGCCAAGAAAAGACCTCATCGTCGTCCATACCATCCGTTTCACCAATACCACACACATAATCCCAATACGGTGACCCGTACGCAAGACCTACCGCTATATACTGGGTGCACAAATTCCTGTCAATAGAATCACAACCGAATGTATCGTAGTACAATGCCTCCAGAGCATGGTACACATCCGGTACGAGCTTAGCAAACTCGTATACCGCTGACGCCAAAATATAAAACACTTTAA
>CADBNO010000013.1 GCA_902796105.1 uncultured Lachnospiraceae bacterium
CCGCTTTCCCACGCCGTCTGCCGTATTTACCTTACGGTGCATACGCATTACACAGATCGATCACTCTCGCGATCTCCTCCTCGCGCATCTCGGGGAACAGAGGCAGCGTCACGCAATGTGCCGCCAAATATTCCGCATGCGGACAATCACCCTCACGGTATCCCAAATGCGCATAGGCCTTCTGCAAATGGCAGGGCACCGGATAATGCATGTTACACTCCACATCTGCGTTCGCCATATACTGCACAAAATCCTCGTGATCCGGCACAGTGATCACAAACAGATGAAATACCGGTTCCGTATTCTCCGGATGTGCCTGCATAGTGATCAACGGATTCCTGATCTCCTGCAGATACCGCCTGCCGATCTCCTGCCTGCGCGCCGTCCACTGCGGCAGATACTTCAAGCTCACAGAGAGCACTGCCCCCTGCATGCCCTCCAGTCTGTAATTATACCCAATCTCATCATGATAATAACGCACGTCACAGCCTTGATTCTTCAGCCGTGTCATATGCTTGTAATACGCTTCCTTCCCGCAGGTCACGCTGCCGCCCTCACCGAATGCGTACAGATTTTTGCCGGGGTAAAAGCTGAAACAACCGAGTTCTCCCAGCGTCCCCACATTTTTTCCCTCAAATTTCGCCCCGTGGGCCTGCGCACAATCCTCCACCACAAAAAGTCCATGCCTGTCAGCAATCTCCCTCACTCCGGCAAAATCAAAGGGCTGTCCGTAGAGATGCACGCCTATGATTCCCTTTGTGCGCGGCGTGATCTTCGCCTCAATGGCTGCAGGATCGATCTCCCAGGTATCCCCGGTACAATCTGCAAACACCGGAGTTGCTCCCGTGTAGCTGACCCCCCACGCCGTCGCAATATAGGTATTGGCCGGTACGATCACCTCATCCCCCGGTCCCACACCCAACGCCAGCATGGCCAGATGCAGTGCAGACGTTCCGTTATTTACGCCGCACGCATACCTGCTTCCCACATACGCCGCAAACTCCTCATCAAACCGATCTGCATATTTTCCGCCGGAAAAAGCAGTCTCCTTACACACCTGCTCGATTGCCGCCCGATACTCCGCGGCATGCGCTTCATAATCCCTTGTAAGATCGATCCGCCTGATATACCCCTTATCACCACTCATGGTTTCCCTCCATGTATTTAATAGATCGTATTATATATGCTTTCTGATATAAAACTCCCGGTACAGCCTCGCGATCTGCACCAGATAATTACAGATGGTCTTAAATACCTTCACCGTTGTATTATAGTCCTCCTGCCACTCCACCGGATAGTCCAGGATCTTCACGCCCCGTTTCTCCGCCCGCAGCAGAAATTCAATCATGTAAAACCAGCCATTGTCCTGACTGCAGCGCCTGATCAGACCGAAAGCCGTTTTTCTCCGCACAAAGGTGAAGCCACAGATGGCGTCGGTGGATTTCATCCCCAGGAACACCTTCAACAGGATCAAAAGCCCCTGGGAAGTGATCTTACGATACCATTTTCTCCCTTTGGTCTGCGATTCTCTGGCAAAACGGCTGCCATTGATATACTCCACCTCCGGCATCTTCCGGAAAATGTGGATCGCCTCTCCCAGATGCCTGATATTGGTGGACAAGTCAATATCCATATATCCCACGATGTCGCCGTGACTTATGGCGACACCTCTGCGGAAGGCCGCGCCCACCCCCCGGATCCGGATCCGCTCATACTGCACTTTGGAGTATTTCTCGCAAAGTTTCCCTGCGATCTGCGGCGTCTCATCCACGGAACCGTTATCCACAATGATGATCTCATAATCATCGAAACCGATCCCGCGCAGATATTCCACCGTCCGCGTCACACCGCTCTCCAGCCGCAATTTTTCGTTTAATACAGGAAAGATGATCGTCAGCATCATTTTGTCAGTTTTTCCACTCCTTCCACCACATAGCGCTGCCTTTTGAAGCTCATATTCAGGATCACCGCCAGATACTTAAAGATCAGAGTCAGCATCAGGGACAGCATGAAAAAGCCCAGACTCATCAATGACATGATGGACATCCAGCCTTCCACCGGCCGCACCGTGCTGAAGATCGAATAGATGATCCAGGCGAACATGATCACCATAAAGCCAAGCAAGATCGCACTCACCAGCATGGAAAATTTCTCCAGGATATCCGTGAAAATGATCAGCGTATCCACTGCCAGACCGCTCCGGTTGCCCCGCTCCTCCCGGTTTCTGGTCTGTTTTCCCATATCCCGGTTCTCATAGACCAGCGTATCCGTCTTCAGGCCGCAATTCATGTACATCGCCTTGCGGTAAGGGACGTACACGTTCATCTGGTTCACCCGGTTTACCGCACGTCTGGATACGATCCGGAACCGTTCCTGCCGGATGCGCACCCGGAAATGACTGCTCCAGTTGTACAGCGCATAGAACACACGGGAGCTCAAAGGCACCCCACGTTTCGGCGCCGCCGACACCACATCATAGCCTTCCAGCGCACGCCTGTAAACCTCCATGATCAGCTCCGGTTCAAAATCCGGACAGCATCTGTCAAACTCAAACAGGAAATCCCCCACCGCCAGATCACCGCCAGCGTTCATCGCGGTTTCCACTCCCTGATAAAAGCTCAGATTGATCAGACTCACCGACCGGGTTTGCCCACCCGAAGTCTCCATCTCATCCAGGAACGCATGGATCTGCTCCACCGTTCCATCCATACATCCATCGTTGACACAGATGATCTCGTACTTTTCAAAATTATCCTGCATGACACCGCAGATCCGCCCCAGGAAATCCCGCACCACCGCTTCATCGTCATGCAGATAGACTACGCAGGATATGAAATTTTTCTCTTTGCCCGTCTGTCCCATTTTGCTTAATGCTCCATTTTGCTATGCCTTATTCTATCACATCTATTCCAAAAATTCATCCAGATCATACACCGTGTTGATCTTGCCGGAAAGCACGCTGACAAACACCGGTCCGCCGTTTTCCGCGGGCTCCAGCTGCCGGATCAGCGTCGGTCTCGAATCATCGATTTCTGAAGCCTTCAGTATCGGTTTCATGGAAAAAAGCGACTTCTCATACACAAAACCGTACTCCTCCCGCATATATTTTCTCGCCAGAGCAGACATGTATTCCCATGCGCTCTCCGGTTTATATGCGCACGTATTGCAGTTTCCCAGCCACATGGCACTGCAGCCTGCGCCGGCCTGTGCATCCGCCGCCCCGTCCGCGACAGCCTTTACACACTTCTCCACGCAACCGAACTGCGGCGTGGCTTCATAGCTTGTCTTGTGCGGCGTGAAGGTGACGGACGTCAGGGAATGATACCCTGTTTTGCCAAACGGCATGATGGAAAAAAACGGTCCATCCATAACCGTCAATCCGATCTTTTTCAGGCTTTCCTCCACCCGGCATAAAATGATCTCGCACAACTCGTATTTCAACCCGTAATCCTGTGTCTCCACGCCTTCCACACAGCGAAGTACCTGATTCACCGAAGCATAGGTGGCGTTCAGCACAAAGGGCGCACTGTAGGTTTCCGTTTCCCCGTTTCCGTTCACCGCGTAGATCTCATAGCACTCCCTCTGTCTGACGATCCGCTCGATCCTGCGGCCGAAACAAAGCGTCACATGCTCCAGCGCCCTGATCTCATCCAGTAAATAGTCCCGCAGAATGTGCGCATCATAGGTATATTCCTGCGTGAGAAAGGCCCCGTCGCACATTCCTGTCCGGAAATATTGTTCCGGCGGCAGATCCATGCAGGGAATCCCCGCATTTTCACAGAATTTCCGGAACTCTCTGGCATCCGTCCAGGAAAAGTGGCTTGATGTCGCATAAATCTGTTGAAACGAGTCATGAATGCAAAAGCCGTAGTCCTCCACAAACCGCTTGAAATAGCCGGCAGATTTCATCGCTGTAGACAGGGATCTCGGGTAATGATAGCCCATATGCACCCTCGCCTGATTAATGTAAGTGGCTCTGGTAAACGGCGCATCCTCTATCTCCAGTACCGTCACACGCTGCCCCTTGCGCCCACAGTAAAGAGCGGCGTACAGCCCATACAGCCCGGCACCTATGATCAGTTTATCGTTTTTTTGCCAACTCATGTTCCGTTCCCTCTGTTCCTGTCAGGTACAGCGCTGCAAACGGCAATGCGATCATCAGCGGATACACATACCTCAGCTGCACCACAGGTCCCAAAAACAATGTCAGATAATAGCCGAAAGGAAGCGCAAGCGGCACCAATCTGCCGTATTGCCTGCGCACTGCCAGATGCCCTGCCAACAACAGATACAGCCACAAAAAGGTACCCGGCACAAATATATATTTGAGAACAGGGATATGCAGATAGGCATTACCATCCGCCCAGTCTTCCAGCTTTTCATGAAGCCATTCCCATTTGGAAGCTTTATAGATCCCCCGCGGGTTCAGCTCTTCTTCCACCCATCTGGTCTGCACATAACCTAATCCCCTGTCTTTCCCGTTTTCATTTACATGGGCATGCGTCACATCATCCGGATACAGATAACCGGCATTCACCGCCAGCGCTGCATTGACAAACTCTCCCGGATACGCGCCGAGCAGCCGCAGATAAGTTTCCGCAAAGTCCTTTGTCCGGTATCGCACCACATATGTATTGGTGTGGCTTTTCACCGGATCGGAGATCTCCGGCCGATACAGCAGATAACTCTCGTCCAGCAGAAAGTCCCGGATCAGCGCCCGATCTCTTTCCTCCATCGTGCCATCGTCCGCCTCACGCGCCCCCACGCCTCCATGATACAACATACATCTTGCCAGCTGCTGGATCGGCATACTCAGCATCTCCCGTCTGTCTCCCTGCTCAGCTCCTGTCACGTGGAACAACCCCGACAGACAAAGACTGCCTGCGACCAGAGCTATCGCACATTCTCCGGACAGACGCGCCCAAAACCGCCGCCTTGCCTTTCCGGCGAACACTGCTGCAAGACATACCGCAAGCAGCACAAGCATCGCGTATCTTCCGTTTGCGCGGAACAATTGCATTCCCACCGCTCCGATGAAAAACGTGACATGCTCTTTTTTCCTTTCCGCCTCCGGCGCCTTTTGCAGCTCACGGTCGACAAGTCTGCACAGCGCAAGCATCTGCAGCAGGAAGAAAACTGTGAACCACACATCTTTGATCAGGCTGACACTCATATACATGTGAAACGGATACAGCATGCCGAAGATCTGCAGGCACACCAGCATGCTTCTGCGCACGCCCTTGCGGTACAGCCACACAATGCCCCGGGAAAATACCGCTGCCAAAAGCAGCATCTGCAAAAATACCAACAGACCGATCCCTGCATTCACACTGCCAAACAGGCCTTCCCCAATACGCATGCTTCCCGCGATCAACAGGGTATGTGCAATTGGGTGATGATCGTTGTAAGCACCGCTTACGATCTGCCCCGTCTGGATCGTCGCATCATAAGCACAGATACCCGGATAGTATGCAAGGTAGCCGGGCAGCCAGCTTAAGAGCAAAAGGCCCATGGAGAGCAGACCAAGCCTGCCGGCCTTCCGGGCAGAGTCCGCGGAGATGCCGTCCGCAGGTTTCCTGTCTGTAGGCTTCCTGTCTGCGGGTTTCCCGTCCTCGGGTTCGCTGTCCGCAGGTCTCCCGCCCGCAGGTTTCCCGTTCGCTGGCTTCCCGTCCACAGTTTTCCCGTCAATCAGCCGACGCACATAGTCTCCCAAAAAACGGCAAGCCACACCAAACAGCGCCCCGCCGGCCAGACTGATCCCCAAAAGTCTCGCCGCATACCCTGCCGTCCACTCAATATTTCCCAACGGCGCATGCTGCGCCAGATCATGTCCGGTGATCTGGCAGATCAGAAACAAACACCCGACCAGACCATATATCACAATCTCTCTCATGCCTTCTTCGCCTTTTTCGCATCGTGTATCCTTGTGAGGCGGTATTCAAAATCCTTCCTGTCCTTTGCGGCCATCACCTCCAGGATCATGCCGGAGAAAAAGGCCAGCAATCCCGCTATGGAGACAAAACCGCAGACGATCAGCGTGGGATATCTGGGCACCAGACCCGTATCCAGATACTCGATCCCGATAGGAACAAACAGCGCCAGAGCGGCCACAAACAACGCAAAACTCAACAGCCCGAAAAAGCGCATCGGCTTATAGTTTTTATAAAGCTGCAGCATCTTGCGGATCACTTTCATGCCGTCGCTGTACGTGTTAAG
>CADBNO010000014.1 GCA_902796105.1 uncultured Lachnospiraceae bacterium
AAAAAAAAAAAAAAAAGAAACGTATATAATGGATTTATAAGGACAAAGGTGTCTGAGACTAAGGGGCTTCTTTGTCCTTTTGTCATGGAAAACCTGAAAAGAATAAATTATTTTAAAGGAGGACATGAGAAATGTCATATGTTGATGAGGTCTATGATCTTGTAGTTGCAAAGAATCCTTCCCAGCCCGAGTTTCATCAGGCAGTAAAGGAGGTTCTGGAGTCCCTGAGAGTTGTGATCGAGGCAAACGAGGAGAAGTATCGCAAGGATGCTCTGCTTGAGAGACTGGTTACCCCTGAGAGACAGATTCTGTTCCGCGTTCCCTGGGTTGATGACAAGGGACAGGTTCAGGTAAACAACGGTTTCCGTGTACAGTTCAATTCTGCAATCGGACCTTACAAGGGAGGTTTAAGACTTCATCCTTCTGTAAACCTCGGTATCATCAAGTTCCTCGGATTTGAACAGATCTTCAAGAATTCCCTGACCGGACTTCCTATCGGCGGCGGTAAGGGTGGTTCTGATTTTGATCCCAAGGGTAAATCCGACAGAGAAGTAATGGCATTCTGCCAGAGTTTCATCACCGAGCTTTACAAATACATCGGCGCTGACACCGACGTTCCTGCAGGCGACATCGGAACCGGCGCAAGAGAGATCGGTTTTATGTACGGACAGTACAAGAGACTGACCGGACTTTATGAGGGCGTGCTGACCGGTAAAGGGCTTTCCTACGGCGGATCTTTGGCAAGAACTGAAGCTACCGGTTACGGTCTGTTGTATCTGGTAGAGGAGATGCTCAAGTGCAACGGCAAGGAGCTTGCCGGCAAGACTGTTGCTGTTTCCGGCGCAGGTAACGTGGCTATCTATGCAATCCAGAAGGCACAGCAGTTGGGCGCTAAGCCTGTGACCTGCTCTGATTCCACCGGCTGGATCTATGATCCCGAAGGTATTGATGTAGCTCTGCTGAAAGAGGTAAAGGAAGTGAAGCGTGCAAGACTGACCGAGTACGCTGCTGCAAGACCTTCTGCTCAGTATCATGACAAGAAGTCTGAAGGTACCAATCAGTGGTCCGTTAAGGTTGATATCGCACTTCCTTGCGCAACCCAGAACGAGCTGAACCTGGAGGATGCAAAGACTCTGGTTGCGAACGGCGTATTTGCAGTAGCAGAGGGTGCTAATATGCCTACCACCATTGAGGCAACCGAGTACTTCCAGAAGAACGGCATTCTGTTCTGCCCCGGCAAGGCTTCCAACGCAGGTGGTGTTGCTACCTCCGCTCTGGAGATGAGCCAGAACAGCGAGAGACTTTCCTGGACCTTCGAGGAGGTTGATCAGAAGCTGAAGGGCATCATGGTTAATATCTTCCATAACCTGGATGATGCTGCTAAGAAGTACGGTATGGAAGGCAACTATGTAGCAGGCGCTAACATCGCAGGCTTCTTGAAGGTTGCTGATGCGATGACCGCACAGGGGATTGTGTAGGATTATAAGCGACATAAAACTGTGTCCGGCAGATAAAGCGGATGACAGATTGGAAATCAATAAAACAGCGGGAGCCGTGTGAAACGGTTTCCGCTGTTTTAAATTGTGCGCTTAGGGCGCATGTTTCTAACGGCTGTGGCAGCTTCTGTTCTGCATTCCTAGGCATTCAGAACAGAACTATTCGGCAAGAAGTTTAAACTTCATCACCACCGGATTGTGGTCAGTGTACTGATAAGCCGTGTCAATATTTTGCACATACTCGCAGGAGATGTTGTCCGACACGATAAAACCGTCCAAAATAGCTGTAAAGCTGGATTCTGAATACGGAATATCGGTGTTACGTGTGGAGGAAACCATGCCCTCTGCGTAATCGGTACATTTGCGGAATCCTGCGGGAAGGATCTCATCCGGGAAAGGATTACACCAGCTGTATGCCTTATCGGTGCCCGGATTAAAATATTCCTTGGAATTTACAGTGAAATCATGGTTAAAATCTCCGCCGCAGATCACATAATTTCCTTTCTTGTACTCTTTTTTCATGTCGGCGAATATCATTTCCAACTGGGCGTTGCCTTGAGCGGCGTCTGTACCGTAAGCGGACAGATGTGTGTTGATCAGGATCAGCTCTTTGCCGTTCTCTGTCGGAATGCGGGAAATGGAATAGCAGCGATCCAGATCGAGGATCTTCTTAAAACCGGTAGCGATCGGCAGGCTTCTCCTGAGAGCGGAAGTGATGTGATATCTGCTTTCTGTCAACAGCCCGGAATTGGAGGCTCCGTGGGGGGAGGTCAACGGGTACATCAGATACGCGGAGTGATAATTCTGTGCAAATACACTGTCGTAAATATCGACGGTATCAAATTTGTCCTGCAGCAATTTTGCCTCATCCACGTGAAAGCTGCGGGTTGAATCGGTATCGACTTCCTGATACAGAGCGATATCCGGATGGAAGGAGAGAGCAGTGTCGCCGGTGCCGTTGACGCAGGTGAGAACGCTTTTTTTGGAGCGGGCACGGCTTTCCTTGCCCTCGTCCATAAAGAAGGTAAAATCAGCGGTGTAGGCGCCGAAACCGATATTGTAGGTTACGATCGTATACTCCTGACCGGTCTGGAGTTTCTGCTCCGAATGTCCCTGCACGTTTAGCACTACATTATCTTTAATACGCGAATATGTGAGGAACACATAGGCGACATATCCGGCGGCAACCCAAAAGAGAATACCGCATGCTTTGAGCGGGATCTTCCACCAGGTTGTTTTTTTGCCCCTTTTATTATTGACCATCTGATCTGTTTGATTTGTCTTTGTCAGATCCATGATCTTGATGCTCCTTTTCTGAATTTTATTCGTCCTTGATCCGTATCGCTGCGTAAGATCTTTACGCAGCGGAAATTTCAAAGAATTTTTGACAGAAATCTCGATAGAAACTGTTTTCGTTCTTTTTATCATATCACAGATCATCCTTAAAAGGAAATTTTTGTTTGTGGGAATATATAGTAAATATTTTTAATTTTTGTAGGAAAATATAGATTTTTTTGGTAAAGTTTGTTATAATTAGACAAATAATTAACAATAAACAACCCCAAAGTGATAGAGAATATGAGGGAGATTTTGGTGGAATGAAAGAAATTTTACGTGCGGAAGGTATGGTCAAGGAGTTCGTGACAGGCGACATTGTGCTGCGGGCACTGAAGGGGGTGGATTTTTCCATCAATGAGGGCGAGTTTGTAGTTGTACTGGGCCCTTCGGGATCTGGAAAGAGTACCATGCTCAATATCATCGGCGGAATTGAAACGATCACGGACGGAAAACTGTTCTATAATAATATCGCGGTTCACGACTTGAACAAATCGGGGCTCAGTGATTACAGGCGCAAGTATGTGGGGTTCATTTTTCAGTTCTATAATCTCATGCCGAATCTGACGGCTTATGAGAATATCGCGTTGGCTGCGGAGCTTTCCTCGGATCCGTTGAATGCAAAAGAATTGCTGGCTGCTGTGGGATTGGAAAACAGAGCAGATTATTATCCGGCGAAGATGTCAGGCGGTCAGCAGCAGAGAGTGGCGATTGCCAGGGCATTATGTAAAAACCCGGATATTCTGCTGTGTGATGAGCCTACCGGAGCGTTGGATATCAAGACGGGTGTGGAAGTGTTGAAGCTTTTGCTGGACTTTAATCAAAAATATCATAAGACGATCCTGGTCGTCACTCATAATGCGGATATAGCCAAGGTGGCTGATAAAGTGTTTTATTTTCGCGATGGCAATATCGAGAGAGTGGCTATCAATGAGTCGCCTTTGACCCCGGATGAGGTGGAGTGGTAATGCGGCAGTATTTTAAGAATATTCTACGCACGATCTTACAAAATAAAATTTCATATATCGGAGCTGTTCTGATCATATCCATGGGATCATTGATCTATGTGACATTTTCGGAATTCCTGATCAATCTGGATGTGGAGACAGACATGTATTTTGCGGAACGTAATTTCGCAGATCTGTTCGCGACAGTGGCGGGAATGCCAAAGGATGAACTGAACCGTTTGGAAAGTGTGGAGGGCGTGGACCGTGTGTTCGGCAGATTGGAGGGAGATATCAGGCTTCTTCTGGATGGGCAGGCACAGGTCATAACCCTTCATGTGCAGGCTTACTCGCCGGATGATACGATGAATATCCTGACGCTCGATCCGGCGGCAACGGAGATCGAGGATGATGAGATCTACCTCAGTCCCAAGATTGCAAAGATATACGGCATCCAAAAGGGAGATCAGCTGCGGGTGGTTGCCAATAAGAAAACCTATACCCTTGTATGTGCCGGATATGGTTTCTCCCCGGAATACATGGATGCGACGGCGGATGAGTCCATGATGACCAGCGATTGTTCGGTGTACGACACAGCGGTTATGAGCGTGGCCGGATTGGAAAAGATCTTAGGACAGAAAAATATGGTCACGAACGTTGGAGTGATGACCTCTAAGGGATATACGTACTCTGACATACACCACAATGTGGAACAGGTGCTTTCCGATTATGGTCTGGAAGCCATCTGTGAACGGAAAGATCAGGAAGCTTTTGATGCGTTAAAAGGGGAAGTGGAGAGTTATGAAGTGATCGTGCTGTTCATTCCGACGATCTTTATGGCGGTTACGATCTTCATGCTTTATATTATCCTGAAAAAGAATGTGGATAAAGACAGGATCCTGATCGGAACCATGAAAGCTTTCGGGGCGAGCGATCTGGAATTACTGAGGGCATATATCGTGCAGGCGCTGTTTATCGGTTTGGCAGGAGGCATTCTTCTGCTGGTGCCGGCGGAGCTTTTGGGCAAGTACCTGTTTGACGATGATATGGTCTTTTACAATATCCCGGGGCGGATCTTTAAGCCGCATCCGGAGGTCTGGCTTAAATCCATCGGGATTGACGTGTTTATTTCTATTTTGGCTGTTTTTCTGGGCGTGATAGATGTCATGCGGATCAACCCGGCGGAAAGCATGCGTTCCAAAGCACCTGCAGGAGGGGATGTCAAGCTTCCTGCATTTTGCAACAGGATCCTGAATTCCAGACAGAAGCTGGGACTTATGGCTGTTGTGCGAAACAAAGCGAGAGCTTTTGTGATAGCCATAGCGGTTGCGATGCCGTTCGCAATGACGTGTTCTTTCCCGACATTCGGAAGAAATGCGGATAAAGGTATTGAAGACCAGTTCACTAAGATTGAGGGTTATGATCTGAAGGTGAGGTTGAACGAGTATATACCCTATGAGGAAGCGGAGAGTCTGGTGCGGAGTCTGGACGGTATCAGCGAGGGGGAGGCGATCGCATCTTATTCTATAAAGATCACAGGAACCAATAAATATGAGTATGCGCCGCTGCTGATCTTAAATCCGGGTTCAAATCTCTTTCGGATCATGAGCTATGAGGAGAAATTTTACGAACCGAGAGAGGACGGCCTGATCATAAGCCACCATCTGGCGGATAAGCTGCATGTGAGCTGCGGAGATCTGGTTGAGGTAGAGGGAGTCGGCTTGACGAATACAGGTCAGAGCGTTAAGATGATGGTCGTTGATATTGTGCCGGATACCTTCGGGTTAAACTGTTATCTGGCCGGTGACGGAGTGGAACGTTATTTTTCCCTGAACCGTCAGGGTAATCTTCTTTTGCTCAATGTGGAAAAGGGCCGGATGGAGGATGTCCTCGATCAGCTCAGCAAGCGGAAAAACATCAGCTACATCGTTGACAGCAGGAAGGCTACAGACAGTTATAAATACATGATGGAGACCACCGTGATGATGATCGATCTGATGGCGATTTTTTCGGTGATTTCCGGTGTGTTGATCATCTATAATGTCATGGGGATCAGTATCCGGGAGAGGAAAAATGAATTCGGAACCATGATGGTGCTGGGAATGAATGTATCGGAGATCAGCGAGATCGTGTTTTTTGAACAATTTATCAATTTCTTCTTTGGAATCCTGTTCGGATTCCCGATCGCGGAATTGTTCCGCAGGCTGATCATATATGCTTCGGCAAGTGACACCGAGACGGTAATGCTGACGATCACACCGGATCTGTATCTGGTTTCATTTGTACTGTGTGCGCTTGCAGCGATTGTGTCCGTGATATTGGTATTGAGAGAATTATTCGAGATACAGCTTACAGATGTGTTGAAAGTGAGGGAGTAAAGTGAAAAACAAAAAGAATGGGAAAATGAGTAAGATTGTCATAAGGGTGATCGTCATTGTTGTATTGATCGCACTTGTGGCGGCAGGGGCAATGTACATGTTGGATGACAGTATCGAGGTGAGAGGCGGAAAGGCAGAGCCGGGAAACTATAAGGATACTTTCACGGAAAACGGACGCGTGAAAAAGGGTCAGGCGCTGAGCTATATCAGTGAGGTGGACGGAAATGTGATCCGCGTCAATGCGGCCAAGAATACGGCGGTGAAAAAGGGTGATGTGATCGCGGTCATTGACAGCGCAGATCTGGAATACGAGCGACAGATCTGCAGTGCTGAGATCGCAGCGCTGGAGGCTTCCAAAACAGAGATCAGTCAGGAGAATCTGATCAACCGGAATGAGATCCAGGCGGCGATCAGTGAGGCAAATTATCAGCTTCAGGAGATTGAGAACCAGAAGAAGCTGAGTTCCTACACGGAGAACATGACGGTTTCGCCGGAAATATACATCAATTCCCTGCGGGTAGCACACAATCAGGCGGACACCAGTCTGGATTATTATTCCAAGCTTGAGGATACCCTGAAAAAGGAGATCAGTGATATCAAAGCAACGGTATCCGGCGGAGATGTCAGTCTGCTGGACGAAGAAACCAGAGCGAAGGTGAAGGAGCTCGAGGAAAAGCTGAAAGAGGTACAGATGGAGTACCGGAACGCCAGGGATGAGGCAGACAATGCCAGAGCCGCCTATGAGGATGCGGTAGACCGGATGAATGACGGCGAACTGAACAAGGACTATTATGCGACGATCCAGGGCGATTTTGAGATCCAGGTTCAAAAGATCAAGGCCAATAAGGATGCACTGGAGAAAAAACTGAAAAATAATACGTCAAACGCTTCGACACTTCGGGTCAACAACGAGATTGCGGCAAAACTGGCACAGCTTGCCCAGTTGGATAAGAAGATTGATGCCTGCACTGTGGTGGCACAGTCTGATGGTATCGTGAGTGAACTCCCTGTGGAAAATACAAACAGGATCAGCGCAGGTGAGGTTGTAGCGGTTGTCAGGACGGAAGAGGCATTTACCGTCGAGGCGAATGTGCTTACCAGTGAGGTGCCGTATCTTGCAGTGGGTGATAAGGTGAGACTGGTCCAAAAGCTGAAGAGCGATCAGAGAGAATACGAAGGAGAAATCTCTGCAATCTATGACTATGCGGAGCAGACGGTCTCCTCACTCGGCAATGATGAGTATCGTGTGAAAGTGATCATCGCCCTGAAGGATGCAACAGATCTGAAGGATGGTTACGAGTTAAATGTTATATTTGACGTGTTCAACCAGGACAATGTGATCAGCGTACCCAACAGCGCTATGTTCAAAAAAGACGATACATACCATGTGTTTGTCGTAAGGAATGACAAGGCGCAGATGGTGCCGGTAGAGGTCCTGCACAGAGGCGGAACCCGCACGGCAATCAGCGGTGGCATATCAGCCGGAGACGTTGTCATCTTTGATGCGAACACAGACGATCTGGTGGATGGTTCGTCCGTGGATGTGGAACTTGTAGAAAAGTAGGTAACCGGAGAATGGGTATGAAACGAATTGCCCTGATCAATGATCTGTCCGGACTGGGGAAATGTTCGCTGACGGCGGCAATCCCGGTGATCTCTGCAATGGGATTGCAGGCTTGTCCGCTGCCTACCGCTGTATTGTCGGCACAGACCGGATTTGAAGGCTATTATTTTGATGATTATACAGACCGCATGAATCGGATCACCGACCATTGGGATGAGATGAAGATGACGTTTGACGGCATTGCGTCAGGCTATCTGGGAAACGCCGGACAGATTGAGAATCTGCTGTATTTTCTGGATAAGTTTCATGGAGCTGATACGATTTTTCTGGCAGATCCGGTGATGGGGGACAATGGAAAACGGATCAAATCATTTTCTCAGGAGCTGTTGCAGACCATGCGGAAGCTGACAAAGAAGGCGGATGTCATCACGCCGAATCTGACGGAGATGTGTCTGCTTTCGGGGGCGGATTATGAGACTCTGTTTGCACACAGTGTGGATGAGGACTATCTGTCGCGGATCGCAGAGATGGCGCGGAAATTGTTCGCCGGGGCGGAACGACTGCAGACGATCATTGTCACCGGTATTGTGACCAGGAAAGCAGAAGAGGAGTATATCGGCAATTTAGTCGTCCCGGCCTCAGATAACCGGTATTCTTATTTTGAGACCGCTTATAACGGCAGGAGTTTTTCTGGCACCGGAGATTTATTTGCTTCGGTGGTCATCGGCGCCCTGGTAAAGGGGCAAAGCGCTGAGGCAGCTGTACAGCTTGCGATGAAATTTTTACAGCCGGCAATCGAGGATGCAATGAGAGAGAAGGTTCCGAGAGATCATGGAGTCTGCTTTGAAAAGTATTTGAAATTTCTGCTTGTGGAAAAATGAATATTTCAATTTGACTTTGTGACAATTTAGTATTATAAGGTACTTAACATGACAGTCGAAAGGTGAATGCACTCACCCGTTTCGGCGAAATAAGATTAGTAAGAAATAGCCGTTGGTTTCGCAAAAATCAGGACGGCTATTTCTTATGTGTAATGTAAAAAAAGTCTTTCATAAAACACTGGAACAATATGCATACTTGTTGTATAATTATGCTCAATGTGATCACAGGCATTTCACAGAGAGTAAGCATAATGGTTGGAAGATCTTACATATTACGCTCTGATGATGGAAATGCATGCAGGCAAGTTTTGGAATTACCGGAGGATGAAGCATGGAAGAGAAGAAGGATACACTCATCGAGTTAAAACACATTAAGAAAGTGTTTGAGGATGGAGTGACATTGATAGAGGATCTAAGTCTGGAGATCAAAAAGGGGGAGTTTGTGACGCTGTTGGGACCGTCCGGCTGCGGCAAGACGACGATCCTCAGGATGATCGGTGGTTTCGAGAAACCCACATCGGGGGAGCTTTTGCTGAACGGCAAGGACATCAGTGCGCTGCCGCCCAATGAGAGACCGATCAATACCGTGTTCCAGAAGTATGCACTTTTTCCGCATCTGAATGTATATGACAACATTGCTTTCGGCCTGAAGCTAAAGGGCATGGATAAGAAGACCCAGGATGAAAAGGTGAAAAAGGTTCTGGAGATGGTGGATCTGGAAGGCTTTGAGAAGCGGAGTATCAGTACGCTTTCCGGCGGACAGCAGCAGAGGATCGCAATCGCCCGTGCGATCGTAAATGAGCCGGAGGTGCTTTTGCTGGACGAGTCTCTGAGCGCGCTGGATTATAAGATGCGCAAGGAGATGCAGATTGAGTTGAAGGAGATGCATCGGAAGCTGGGGATCACTTTTATTTTTGTTACCCACGATCAGGAGGAGGCATTGACCATGTCGGACAAGGTGGTGGTCATGTCTGACGGCGATATTCAGCAGGTGGGAACACCGGAGGATATCTATAATGAGCCGGCAAATCTGTTCGTGGCGGACTTTATCGGCGCCAGCAATATCTTTAAGGGGAAGATGGTAGGCGAGAAACAGGTGGAGTTCGGCGGCGCGGTATTTACCTGTGTGGATGACTATGCGGTGGATACGGTGATCGACGCGGTGGTGCGCCCGGAGGATGTGGAAATTGTGAAGCTCGGAAGCGGGCAGGAGAAGGAGGAAGTGTCCGACGGGGAAGGCCGGATGACAGGCGGATGGCAGCTGGATGGTGAGGTGCTCGCCTGTGACTTCAAGGGAATTTTCTATGTGACGGCGGTGAAGACAGACAGGGCGGAGATAGAGGTGCACAATCTGAAGTCCTTTAAGGCGGGAGATCGGGTAGGGTTAGCTATCGCGCCGGATAGCATTCATATCATTCCTTATGATACTTCCATTAACCATTATGAGGGCGTGTTGGAGAGTTATCATGCCGGTTTGGGCTTCCTGATCCGGTTCGAGGATTTTGTGCTGGATCATGTGGCGCCGCAGCGCATTTTTGCTGGCGCGGTGGAAAAGCCGGAGGATACAATAGGCAGAGATGAGTTGTTTGATGCAAACGGACAAATGATCGAATGGGAAGGCAGGAAGGTGATCGCTTCCTATAAGCCGGAGGACGCGGTGCTGAGCGATGATGCGAAGGCTGGTTTTGTGGCGGGCGAGATCTTCAACTTTATTTTCATGGATGACCATTATCGGTATCGTGTACGCAGTGAATCCGAGGAGGATTATATTGTGAACGATGTGTATCTGTGGAACCGAGGGGATCATGTCAGCGTGAACGTGCCATTGGAGAAATTTGTGTTCGAGGCAGCAGATGTTCAATAAGGATTTTGTTCCCGCAAAGTACATGATTTGGAAAAAGTGCGGGAAAGCGGTTTGGATAAGATATGGAAAACTATGAAAAGCGGGACGATCATAGGTAAAGTATAAAAGAATTCATGGAGATAATTTGGAGGAAGTAACATTGAAATATGCATTTTCAAGAAAGCAACTGGCGATACCCTATGCCATATTTCTGGTGCTGTTTGTGATATTACCGCTTTTAGTGGTGTTGTCCTATGCGTTTACGAACGGGGATGGGCAGGTTTCATTCCATAATTTTGTGGCATTTTTCGGCAGCGCCAAGACAATGGGGACGCTGTTGTACAGTGTGGTGATCGCAGTGATCACGACGGTTCTCTGTCTGTTGATCGCCTACCCGACAGCCTATATTCTGGCGAAGACGAGGATGAAGTCGGGAGATGCGCTTTTGATGTTGTTTGTGCTCCCGATGTGGATCAATTTTACGTTGCGGATCACGGCGCTGAAAGAGATCCTGACGGTGTTGGAGGGAAATCTGGCATTACATCCGTTCCTCAATACGATTGTCGGAATGGTATATGATTTTCTGCCTTTTATGATCCTGCCGTTATACAATGCGTTGGCAAAGCTGGATGACAGCTACATGGAAGCCGCGCAGGATCTGGGTGCATCGAAGCGGTATGTTTTTTTGCGGGTGATTCTGCCGCTTTCGGTGCCTGGCATTGTCAGCGGCGTGACCATGGTGCTCCTGCCGTCCATGACCAACTATGTGGTGCTGGATATGGTATATAACAGCACGTACATCATGGGAAGTCTGATCGGAAGCTATTTCAGTTCCTATGACTGGCATAACGGATCGGTGATCTCCATCATCCTGTTGGTGATCATCGGCATCATCACCGTGATCTCGAACCGCTTTACGGAAGGGGAGAGCAGCGGGAAGGTCAGTGTGTTGCGATAAGGGGATTATGTATGGTATGGATTGCTTGTAGAAAGTGGCTGTAATCAGTATGGACAGGATGAGGCAGGCAAAAACAGACGAAGACTTGACTGGAGCAGGAAGATGATGATAGTGCATCACAAAGAAGAAGGCAATGGGCGGAGCAGGGTATAGCAACGGGTATTATTGCGGCGAGGAGAATAGGAATGAATAAGATATTGCGGAATACATGGATCTGGTTGGTGTTATTATTTTTGTATGCACCAATCTTAATCCTGATGTTTTATAGTTTTACGGATTCAACCATGATCGGTTCAGCGCGTGGATTTTCTCTGGATAACTATGTGACACTTTTTACGACAGAAGAGCTGGTGGATATGATCGCGGGTACGATCGCGCTGGCCATCGGGGTGGCGCTTTTGTCTACAATCCTTGGAACAGCGGGGGCAATCGGCAGCTTTTATTCCA
>CADBNO010000015.1 GCA_902796105.1 uncultured Lachnospiraceae bacterium
AGACCGGCGGCGGAAGCTGCCGGTTTTGGATTATATTGGATTATATAAGATATGTCATATAAGGATCCCGATGAATTCAGGTATATAGTTTTTCGCATCAGACATACTATTTTCGAAAAGTTAAGGTCAGTTTGACTTGCAGTCTCGGAAGGATATGGTAAAATATGAAGATGTGGAAAAAAGCTGCCGCGGAGGCAACCGGCGACCTGAAAAAATATTTGGAAACGTACGGAAGGTTTCCTTTTTCTGCATATCCGTTTAATGAAGTGGACAGTCTTTTGTTGTGTCAGTTGTCTTATTTGCGCTATGACGGACTGGTACCGGGGATCAAGGGGAATGAGGATTCTGTAACGTTGGAGGAACTCGGAAGCAATCCGCGGAAAGAAAGAATGTTCCGGAAGATTTTATTCGAGGCAGAGAACAGAGCGCTGTTTGAAGCTTTGGTAACCAGCAGGCGATTTCAAACGCTGAAATTGAATTGTTATGTCAATTACGTGGATCGGGAGAGGGAGACTCAGTTTGCAGCGGTCACTTATCTGTTGGAGAGCGGGATTGTTTATGTGGCATTTCGCGGAACGGACGAATCCTTTGTCGGCTGGAAGGAAGACTTCAATATGGCGTTTCTGTACCCGGTTCCGGGGCAGATATACGCGGCAAAGTATTTGAATATCGTTGCCGGAAAGTTCTCCGGGGCGTTTTATGTGGGAGGGCATTCCAAAGGAGGCAATTTTGCGATATATGGTGCGATGAATTGTGCCGGGCCAGTGAGAAACAGGATCCTCAGAATCTACAATATGGATGGTCCGGGATTTCGACCGGAGATATTACACTCCGACCGGTATAAACGGATTTCCGGTCGGGTCGAGCGATATTTGCCGTATTCCTCGGTGATCGGCATGCTCTTTGCGACAGACGGGCGATATCGGGTGGTTCAGGCGAAAGGATTATGGTTGATACAGCACAATCCGTCTCATTGGAGAGTGCGTAATGGGCATTTTGTCACGGCGGAGCATATCAGTGATGTGATCCGGCGGATCGATGAACGGCTGAATACATGGATATTGGCTATGGATTCGGAACAGTGCAGATCGCTGGTGGATGCGGTGTATAGCATTGTTTTGGCCACACAGACAAATGATCTGCCTACATTTGCGGCAGATTGGCGGCGAAATATGACAAAGATACTTTTGGCAATCCGGGAAACTGATGTGGAGACCAAACGGTTTCTGCGTCAGAATCTGCACGGTTTATTCGGCGCGTGGCGGAACAGGGACAGGACGAGGGCGCCGGGCAAGGTGGTTCTGTCCGGATCGAGCCGTTCCGGGTGCCATTGAAGGCCGAGGATCGGAAGAGAACGATGGGCAATAGCCTCCGGACAGTGGTCCTGAGCGCTATACTGTATGATCTGAAGATTTTGCCCCGGTTTGTTCACGCACTGATGATGAGCAGAATTAACACAGACATCATCGGAAAGATATGCGGCATAAAGCCGGCCCAGAACGGATGTCGGGTCGGTACGGACCGGATGATAGAGGTCGCAGTGTGTGGACAGATGCAGACTGTGCCGGGGCATATCCTGTACGAGAGTGCCGCCGAAAGCGACATTTATGAGCTGCATGCCTTTGCAGATGCCCAATACGGGTTTTTGTTGCTTCATGCAGAGCTCGAGTGCCTGAAGCTGCAAAATATCCAATTCGGTATCTACCTGACGGGAGCCCTTGTTCTTTTCACCGAAAAAGGCAGGGGTGATGTCACCACCGCCGGGAAGAAGCAATCCGGAACAGCAGGAGATGACTTCGGGATCCAGGGTGGTCAGGAAGGAAAAACCGTTTTCGGATAAAAAATTCTCATAATTACCGGCTTTTTCCTTACGACCGAGTATGGCGATACAGGGGACAGGAGAAGTGTACGGAGCAGTCTGAGAATACGATGTGTTTGGCATGGGCAAAGCGTCCTGTAAAAATACTATATCTTAATATATGCGAGAGGGTTGTCATGAGGAACATAAAAAGAGGTTTACGGGAAAACAGCGATGTGTATCTGGGGGCGTTGGCGTTTGCTCTTCCGGTGATCATTATGCTGATCGTTTTCGGGATAGACGGAATCTACCCATTCGGGGACAGAAGCTTTTTGAGTACGGATATGTATCATCAGTATATGCCGTTTTTCTCTGAATTCATGCGCGCTGTAAAAAGCGGGAGCGGTTTGGACTATACATGGAAGGTCGGGATCGGATCCAATTTTCTGGCGCTCTATATCTATTATCTGGCAAGTCCTTTTCACTGGTTGGGATTGCTTGCACCGGAAAGCCATTTTATGGAATTCCTGACGTATCTGGTTGTCTTCAAGATCGGATTGTGCGGGCTTTCCGCATACGGATATTTCTACAGCAGGGCAGAGAAAAAGGATCTGTACAGCCAGGGATTGGCATTGTTCTTTTCCCTGGGATACGGGCTGTCCGGTTTCCTGGCAGCCTATAATTGGAACATCATGTGGTTGGACTGCGTGATCCTTTTTCCGCTTATTTTGTTGGGGCTGGAGAGGCTGGTGCTGGAAGAGAAATCGCTGTTTTATTGCGTTACGCTCACGGCAGCCATTTTGACTAATTACTATATCTCTATCATGATCTGTATTTTTCTGGTGCTATACTTTTTTTATCTGCTGTTTCTGCGAAAGGGCGTGCAGAATAAGATCAGAGCAGTGCAGGAATTTGTCCTGTTTTCCCTGTTGGCCGGTGGAATGGCGGCGGTTATGCTTTTCCCGGAAATGCTCGCACTCATGATAACAGAGTTTGGGAAGACAGCTTTTCCGGAAAAGGTGGAGAGTTATTTTTCGGTGCTGGATATGCTGGCAAGGCATTGCGTGGCGGTTTCGGTGGAGAAGGGGCTTGACCATTGGCCCAACATTTACTGTGGTGTGAGCGCCTTTTTATGTGTGCCTCTTTATGTGCTGAACGAAAAGATCCCTGCGCGCAGAAGATTCGGGATGATGGCATTGGCCGGGTTCATTCTGTTGGGATTCAGTACAAATCTGTTGGATATGATATGGCACTGTATGAATTATCCGGATTCTCTGCCGGCGAGACAGTCGTTTATTTATATTTTGCTTATCCTGACAATGGGGTATGATGGGATGCTTCACCTGGATTTCGAACAGACGCACCAACGACATAGGGTATTGAAGTTATATGTCGGTGTGGCAGTGATCATGCTGTTCATTGAGAAATTCGCGGAGCAGAAGGAACTCTATCAGGGAGTGGAATGGCTGACGCTTTTGTTTGTTACGTTATATGCATCATTTCTGTATCTGGCATATATACATAAGAGCAGGCAGATGCGCAGCTGGCTTTTGTTTTTCGGGGTTCTGACCATGGCGGCGGAAACCTGCGTCAACACAGGTGTGACCAGCGTCAGCAATGTAAGTCGTTCTGCTTATCTGGAGAATTTAGAGGATTATAAGAGTTTATATGATTGGACGGTGGGGCAGGAAGAGAGCCTGTACCGTCTGGAAAAATTTGTGCGAAAGACCAAGAATGACGGCACTCTTGTGGGTTATCCCACGGCATCGGTGTTTTCGTCTACTTTGAATTCGGATGTCATGAAGCTTTATGCGAGGCTGGGGATGCGCCACAGCAAAGTATTTTACGATTTTGACGGCGCGACGGCTCTGGTGTCTGCGCTGCTGAATGTGGATTATATGTTTGGTGATTCCGAAGACTATGAAAACAGTTTGTTCCGACAGGTAAAGGAGAGCAACGGGATTTATCTCTATGAAGTGGAGGAGACCTTGCCTTTCGGGTATGTGGCACCTGTAGGCTATGATCTGCCGGAGGGATATGAAAACAGTCCTCTGCGGCTGCAGAATCAGATGGTGTATGATCTGGGCGTGGGTGAGCAGCTTTTTGAAATCTGTACGCGCAAGGCTTCGGGGGATGATATTGAGTTTATTGCAGAGCAGGATGGGATCTATTACGGAGTGATCGCTGCGTACGGAACTGAAAAGGTGAAGACCTATGGTACAATGCCGGACAGCATGGAGTGGGCAAATCTGAAAAAAGGTTCCGTGATCTATCTCGGTTATCTGGAGAAGGGAGCTGATGTCCGCATTACCAACAGCGACAAGGAGGATGATACAAGAAAAATTTCGGTTGATGTCTATCGGATGAACCGGAATGCTCTGATCAAAGCCTTGGATCTGTTGGGGGAGGAGCATTTGGAACAGGTAAGTTATGACAGCAGACAGGTAACCGGACGGCTCAGCCTTTCCAAGGCCGGCCGGTTGATATTGAGCGTGCCGTACGAAAGAGGCTGGAGCGTGATGATCGATGGGGAAAAAACAGAACCCCGACAGTTTGGCGGAGCGCTTATGGCTTTTGATCTGGAGGCCGGTGAGCATGAGATTGAAATGCAGTATGAGGCATTCGGCAAAAAGCAGGGATTCATAGTAAGTCTTGTGGCGATGCTGGAGTTTGGATTTATTGTGTGGTATCGCTTAAAGCAGGGCCGGAAAGAGGCGGAAAAGCCTGAAAAGCCTGAAAAGCCTGAAAACCCTGAAAACCCTGAAAACCCTGAAAACCCTGAAAA
>CADBNO010000016.1 GCA_902796105.1 uncultured Lachnospiraceae bacterium
AATCCTCTATTCAGTCTATTTTAGCCAGTAATCCGGACTTGCCGTGCAGGCAAGTATCCATTTTGCAGGCAGGCTTCGATAATGTTTTCCCAATAAATACCCTGCATATTTCCAAAAACACTGCAGGTAAAAATAAGGAATCTTTATAATCCTATGATTCTCTATAAAATAAGTTGTCGCTGCTTTCACCATCTGCATTCCCTCGGATTCGGACCGGACCGAGGCGAATACTTCCGGATGATCTGCCTGCGACACGCCCAGATCAAAATTGCGGTGAAACTGCTGCATACAATTATAATTATGCGCATGCAGCACCCGCGCTTCCGCCTCATAGGCAATACTGTATCCTGCATTTATAACAGCTGCCGCGTAGACCATATCTTCATTGAAAATAGCTTTCTCTACAAATCCCCCCAGCTTGTCGTAAATATCCCGCCGATAAGCTGCGCACACATTGGAGCAAAAATATGTCTTTATCCCCAATCTCTCTTTGTCAGCTGCAGACTTGATCGACGATTCCCGCGGATAATTAAACTGCCTGCTGAACTGCTCCAGCACACTGCTCGTTGATCCCGCCAGCTGTCTGCCGTAAGAGACGGCCACATTACCTTTCAGATTTGCCGTAAGATGTTCCAGCATTCTGCTGTCCTTCGGCAGCGCATCCTGCGTCATCATGACAAAAATCTCGGCCTTGGATCTGGATACCCCGAGTCTCCTGGTGTGCCCGTGGTCAAATTCCCGCTTGGTCAAATGATACACTTCCACATTTTTGTATTTTTCCAGCAGATCCCGGATGCCATCCAAGGCATCGAAATAAGCCCTCTCTGTATTCAGCAGCAGGATACGTCCCACAGGTACCGTCTGCCGCTCCAGCCGATCAAGCAATGAAAATAAGCCTTTTCCCGGTTTATATAAGGGAATGATAACGTCTATATCCATGTGTGTTCTCCTCTGTTCATGCATCTTCACGTTCAACATTTCCTATAAGGCAACAAAAGGGGAACCTGCCACCACAAGCTCCCCTTTGCGCTAATCATTATCTCTGCTCTTTATCGATTTACATAAGCTGAAGTGTCGCTCTTAACCTTTGCGCTGCACTCCTTTACCGTATCTGATACGGTATAGCTATCCAGGTTGAACAGGAACTTATGAAGCCATACTACGTTGCTCTCCAGATCAAGAGGGATAACACAGCTGCCCTTTGCACCGATATTTCCAGTGGTCCTCATGCTCTCCTCCGGGAAACCGCCCTCATCTACAATACGGTAATTATTGATATTGGTCACAAGCTCCAAAAGATCCTTGCTGTCAATACTGGTGTAGATCTCTTCAATAACCTTAGAAAATACATTTGTCAGCGTTGCCACGTCTGTCTTCTTCGCCTGCTCCTCAATTGCCTTGATCACCTCACGCTGATTGGAAGCTCTGCCGAAATCACCACCCTCAATATAACGGATACGGCAGAATGCAGTTGCCTGCAGACCGTTTAACTTCTGATAGCCGGTAGTGGTAACCGGTGTATAGCCGTTTTTAATGTTCAGATCTTTAACGATAGTTGCCTGATAGTTATTGATATGGCTTAATTCCGTCTTATTGACATCAATATAAATTCCGCCCAGACCATCGATCAGATCGATCAGACTCTGATAGTTAACCGTGATAAAGTTTGTGATGTCCATATCCAGGTTCATATTGAGCATCTTGATCGCCTGCTCGGCACCACCGCCGGCATACGCATGACAACACTTGTCATACTTATCGGTTGAAAGATTCAGGTAGGTATCACGATATACGCTGACCAGCTTAATATCTCCGGTGTCCATATTGATGCTTGCGATCATCGTACTGTCGCTTCGGCTTCCCTTATACAGCCCGTTCGGAGTAGTTGCGTCCACGCCAAAGAGCGCGATGTTCATATATCCAGTATCCTTGATCACACCGGGATCAGCGACTGCTGTACTTGTCCCGCCCTGCTGCGTGTTGGATACATTATTCTTAACGGTATCATTGATGCCCAACTGGGACTTGTCCAGTTCGACCACCTGCGGTCCCTTTCCGCCCTTCGTCATCACAACATACAGGATTACCAACATGATCAGGATCAGCAGGATCTCCACTGCAAAAATGATCACTCTTCCTCTTTTCTTTGCGTTTCTCCTCGCTCTTCTCCTTCTCCTTACATCAGAATTGGTGTTGCCAGCCATCGTTTCCCTTCTCCTTCATCTTAATATGCATTTTTATTTATAAATCCTGTAAAGAACGTCAGGAATATAATCTTAATGTCAAATCCGAGCGTCCAGTTTTCGATATAATAAATATCATATTCTATCCGCTTCCGGATCGAGGTATCTCCTCTCAGTCCATTCACCTGCGCCCAGCCGGTGAGCCCCGGTCTGACCTGATGTTTTACCATATAGCGCGGAATTTCTTCCTTGAACTTCTCCACAAACTGAGGTCTCTCGGGTCTCGGACCGATCAGACTCATATCACCCTTCAGAATATTGAACAACTGGGGAAGTTCATCCAGACTGGTATGTCTGAGTACCTTTCCCACCGCGGTAACTCTCGGGTCATCCTTGACGGTCCAGGCCTTTTGTTCACTTGCCGGTGCCTGTGTTCTCATGCTCCGGAATTTGTACATATAAAAGGTCTTATTATGCAGTCCCACCCGCTCCTGCTTAAAGATCACCGGCCCGGGACTGCTGCATTTCACCGCAACAGCACAGAGCAGCATGATCGGCGAAGTGATCATGATCCCCACAATGGAGCCGACAATATCAACCGTCCGTTTAATGATCCGGTTTCCTGTATTGGTCAACGGCACATACCGGATATTGATCACCGGAAGTCCCATCAGATCCTCCGTATATGGCTTTGTCGGGATCAGACTGTTATAATCCGGAATGAACTTTGTATGCACCCCGGACTTTTCACAAATATTTACAATACTTCCCAGATGATCATAATCCTTCAGCGGAAGCGTGATCGCTATCTCATCCAGCTTATTCTCCGGCAGGATGATCTCCAGATTTCCCAAGGTTCCCAACACTTTTATGCCTTTGTATAAAGTACCGGCAGGGATGTGATCATCCAGGATCCCGCATACCACATATCCCCATTGCGGATTATCCTTCAATCTGTCAATATACTCCTCTGCGGCTCTGGAATACCCCACCATCAATATGTGTTTCAGATTGTAGCCCTTTTTCCGCATCGTCCGCAGACTCTTGCGCAACAGGATCCTTAACCCTCCGGTGAAGGCTATATTAAAGCCCCAGAAAAAAACGATAACGCTACGGGAATAGTTGATCTCTTTCACCACCATGTACAACATGATGATCATGAGCGCGAGACCAATACTGTTTGCCTGGATGATCGAGAACGCTTCAAACTTAAAATGAATGGTCCTCTTCGGCGTATATACACCGCACCGGTAATACAAAGCAATAAAACCCGGTACAAGTATGGGCAATAGCGCAATATAATCTTCTACCGGCAAAACCCCAGGTCCGGGGCCGTCATTTAAGATATAAAATTTAACAAAATAGGAAAATATAAAGGAAACAGCGATCATCGCCGCATCCAATACGACTAACAACCTGTTAAAAACCTTCTGATTATCCTTTATCATAAGCACCCACCCGGTGTCTTTCCATAATACCTATACCCACGAATATTCTACAAGAATGGATTATTACCGTCAACTTAAGTATTTATGAAGTAATTTCTTAAGAAATCATAAGAAATCTGCAAAAGAAAAAGGACAGCCGCATATAATATGCGCTGTCCCTGCGATCCTGTATTCCGATCCCCTGCTATCCTTCCGTTTTTTCCTGCCAAAGTAAAATATCGTTCTGCGACCAGATACGGCTCGGTGCCGAAAATGCCGAAACCTCCATCACCATATTGCCGGTATAGATCTGACCGCTCTCATTTTTGATCACATCCTTGATCCGGAATACCATTGCATAGTATTCTCTGTAGTCCGAAACAGACTCCGGCAATCCGTTATCCGTCTGGTATATTGTCTCGATCAATCCGCCCAATATCAGCTTGGCGCTGTTCCATTCCAGCTTGACATATGTAGCATTGGGAAATTTATTGAGGACACTCATCATCTCATCCATGTGTTATAACCTCCTGGCACTTGGTCTGGCCGGAACGATATAGGCACCATCTGCTGTATAATGGATCACACCCACAGAGGTTTCCAGCTTGCTGTGTGACTCAGGATCCATATATTGCCCGATAGGTGTCCCGAAATCTACCTTTTCCTTGTTTGTAGCAACAAGATCCCCGGTACCGGCTTTTTCATCCAGAAGCTTCTGCAACCCGGAGGCATCTCTGAAGATCACACTTCGCATGTTCCCCTCGTCGCGCGCCTTCTCATACGCACTGCGTCCCGGCATAAACCGCTCCTGCTGTTCCATATTCAATTTCACCAGGAAACCGTTTACAACCCTGTAGTTACCATCTATTTCCGAAAAAGCAATTCCATCCTTGGAACGATAAAAAAACTCATCCTCTGCCTTGCGCTGCGCCTTCATCAGCTTGATCAATGCCTTGACGGATTTCACCAACATGATCGACACAAACAGACAGCACAAAACAGCTATCCCTAAGGGCATCCATTCCCCAAGATTTCCCGCAAAACCAACGAGATTTTCTTCCATGTAATTCTCATAAGGATCTGCCATACAACTCACCTCCATAATATAGTATGGATGCAAATTCCCAAAAAATCAATAGAAATTTTCGTAGAATTTAATATTTATCTTTCCGGATCACTGAAAAAAGAAAGATATCGTATTCCCATATAATTCCATCTGGATTCGAAGATAATTTCCCAAATATCTGCGCTGAAATTTCACCTTGTGCGCTTTACCTTCCGCCTGCATACACCGTTTCACTCCATCGCACAAGCCGGCCAGATAAAGACTGCCCATACCTTTCTTGCAGAAAAACAGCCATTTGATGAACATTCCCAGCGCTAAAAAGGGAGAATTCCATAACAGCTGCCCCAAGGGCATATTCTTATAGATCATATAGAGGTTATTGGCTGAGGCTGTTCTCGTCTTAAAGGGATTGTATCTAGAGCCGGTGGAGGCACTCCCATAGTGGAGTACCTGCGCCCGCGGCTCATAGAGATTTACATAACCGTATATTCTGGCGCGATAACCAATGTCAATATCCTCCAGATAGGCAAAATGCTGTTCGTCAAACAGTCCGATCTCCTCCAGAATACTGCGTCTGTATATCGCAGCACCACCGCATGCCGCAAAGACTCTGCGGACCCGGTTATAGCCGTCGGCCTTTTTGCCCTTGCCCGGCGCAAACGCCCATCCCAGGACATTATAGAGATCTCCCGCATCATCCAGCAGATCCGGTCTGTCCCACATTAACATTTTCGCACTCACCGAGAACGCACGCGGATGCCGCTCTATCGTACGATACAGCGCTTTCACATATCCCGGCTTCACTTTCGTATCATTATTCAGGAGAATGACGTACGGCGCATGGGAATTCGTGATCCCCACATTTACCGCATGGCAAAAGCCGGTATTCTGCTCCAGACAGATAAACCGGCATTCTGTAACACTTGTGGAAAAGTCCGCGCTCTCTTTTTTCTCCTCCAGCCATTCGCGCGCCCGCTCCACACTGCCGTCCCCGGAAGCATTGTCCACCACAAGCACCTCAAAAGGCGGTGTTCCCGCTTCTTGACGGTAAAGAGCTTTCAGGCAGTTTTCCAGATAATCTTTTCCGTTATAGTTTGGAATAACAACCGTTATTTTATTCATCCTCCCGCCTCCAAAGGATGCGATATCCCTGTTTTCGGATTGCCCGGCACAGGGTAAGACTGACATTCTTATAATTTGTATCCGCGGGAAGCGTCGAAGCGTCAAACCGGTCTGTCCCGGGTTTACAGACATACGGAACGCCAACCGTCTGCCCAAAAATCTCCCAAAGCTCCTTCCGCAGGCGGATGTTTCGGATGTCCACAGCGCGGGCATCCTGGGTGAGAACAGCACGGTGAAGATAGCCGCTGTAATGCACCGGCAGATCCTCGTAATATATCTTCCCTGAGGCTTTCATCCTTCCGCCGACGATCCGGCCCCGCTCAACAACAGGTCCTCCGACAGCCCCCAGATCCGGGCGGGCCGTAAAAATATCGTCTGCATAAACCACTTCATAGAATCCCACATGTTTCAGTTCCCTGACACTTCCCCGGATTCCGCATGTCTCAAGGTAAGATTCCAAGGCACGTTTCCCCGCCTCATAGGCATAGCGCTTGCTCTGGGGATTCTGCGCCGTAGAGGTGTCATGGCATCTCCAATGGTACAGGACACGGGGAATATGTGCCACAAGTCTTTCCTTCGCCGGCGTACTCAGAAATCTTAATTCTGCCACAGCGCGCAATAGCAGATCATAGTCCTGTGCGCCGTCATATTCCGCTCTAAACTGCAGATTCCGGAGCAGTTCCCGTTTCACCACCAGAAAATGGCAGATATAATTGTTGCTCAGCAAAAGATCAAAATTAAAGTTTTCTTTCCGGTTCGGCTCATAAAAACGAGTCGCACCGGCGTCACATTTATCCTCATCGGAATAGAGAAACTGCAGATAGGTCCCACGCTCTACCTTGATGCGCCGGATCTCATCCGCCATTTCAAACAAAGCATCCGGCGTAAGCAGATCGTCATGATCCAACAGACCGACGTAATCTCCTGTCGCCTCTTCCACCGCCCGGTTCGTATTCTCCGAAATTCCTTTATTTTCCGGCAATCTGATATAGCGGATCTTCGCGGCATCGTCGCCCCATTCCACCGCAAGCTGCGTCACGATCTGCTCCACACTGTCATCCTCTGTGGCGTCTGCCAGGATCAGCTCCCAAAACGGATAGCTCTGTGCCCGTACCGATTCCGCCAGCTCCCGCAGATAATTTTCCGCTGTACGATATGTGGGAACAACAACGCTGAACCGAACTGCGCCTTCCTGCCACTCTTCGGCCTGCTGTCTCTGCCAATCCAGTATATCCGCGGTGGGTGGCTGGTAACTGTAATGATCCTTCGCAACCAATCGCTCCCTCGCCGCATACCATGTATCACGCAACCCGTTTCGCTGAAAATAATGTACCGTTTTTTTCCAATTTGCCGGAGATAATTTTCCCATATCCGATCTCCTTTTTATTCCGTTTTTGTCTCGATCCGCAGATCCGTTTATAACAGTGCCTTAATATCTTCTGTGAGCTTAGCATTTCTGGCTTCCGCATCCTCAATGCTGCTGCCGGTCACGCCCATATAAAACTTGATCTTGGGCTCTGTCCCTGAAGGTCTCGCGCAACACCAGCAATTATCCGGAAGCTCAAAATAAAGTACATTCGAGGCAGGCAGACCGGTCTGCGTCTTCTCTCCGGTCTCCATATCCAGGATCACATTTTCCTTATAGTCCCGGAAACGCTTCACTTTCAGATCACCGAATGCCTTAGGCGGCTCCTTCCGGAGTTTGTCCATGATCGCCGTGATCTGTCTGGCTCCGTCTGCGCCCTTTAAGGTTATTGTGTACTGTGTCTCCTTATAATAGCCGTATTTTTCATACATTTCCAACATCATATCCCACAAGGTCTGTCCGTGTTTCTTACAGTACGCGGCCACTTCACAGAGACACATCACCGCAACGATCGCGTCCTTGTCCCGGGAATGTGTCCCGGCCAGACAGCCATATGATTCCTCCAGCCCGAATACATAATTGTTGCTGCCTGTCTGCTCGAAAAATTTGATCTGCTCTCCGATATATTTGAATCCTGTCAATACTTCAATGAGCTTTACATCATAAGCCTTTGCAATGGGAACTGTCATATTTGTGGTCACTATCGTTGTGACTAAAGCCGGATTCTCAGGCATCAGGCCCAGCGCCGTTCGCTCTCGCAGCTCATACTCCGCGATCAGCATACCCGACATATTTCCGGAGAACGCCACATATTCTCCGGTCTTTGCATCTTTGGCGTAAACACCCAGCCTGTCCGCATCGGGATCTGTCGCCAGCACAATATCCGCATCCTTCTCCTTCGCGAGACGAAGTGCATAGGTAAACGCTTTGGGATCCTCGGGATTCGGGTACTCTAACGTCGTGAAATCCGGATCCGGGTTCTCCTGCTCCGGAACCACATAAACATGCTGAAAGCCCAATTCCGAGAGAATACGCTGTACCGGCTTGTTTCCTGTACCGCACAAGGGCGTATAAACGATCCGGATGTCATTTGCCACTTCTTTTATGATCTCCGGATGCAGGATCTGCTTTTTCAGAGCTTCCATAAAGGCATCGTCAATCTCCTTGCCGATCACCTGATACAGCCCCTTTTCCACAGCTTCCTCCCTCTCCATGGTCTTCAGGGTATGATAATCCTCCCGGGCATTCACCTTTGCGATGATCTCCTTATCCCTGGGCGCAGTGATCTGGGCACCATCCTCCCAATACACCTTGTAGCCATTATACTCCGGCGGATTGTGGCTGGCTGTCACCATGACCCCCGCTGTACATCCCAGTGTCCGCAGCGCAAAAGACAACTCCGGCGTAGGCCGCAGGCTTTCAAAAATATATGCCTTGATCCCGTTTGCCGCCAGACACAGCGCGGTCACTTCCGCAAATTCCGCGGACATATGGCGATTGTCAAACGAAATGGCAACACCTTTGTCCTGAGTCCCCTGCTCCAGAATATAATCGGCAAGCCCCTGGGTAGCCTTCCGCACGGTGTAAATGTTCATCCGGTTTGTCCCGGCGCCTACCACACCTCGCATTCCGCCGGTACCGAATTCCAGATTTTTGTAAAACCGATCCTCGATCTCTGCCGGATTTCCACTGATACCGCCAAGCTCCTCCCTGGTAGCCGCATCAAAGAAATCATCCTCCAGCCACGCCTTATACTCTTCCCTGAAATCCATTACCTGTTTTCCTCCTGTCTCATCTCTATCCTTGTGTCTTTCTTTTCCAGCATAAGCGCGATCACAAACGGCGCCAGCAGAATAAATGGATACACATATCGCACAATGGCTGTGGGTCCTAAAAGCATGGTGCCGAAATAGCACAGCGGATACATCAGGATCAATGCTTTCTGCGCATCCCGCCGATACCAGAACCAGATCAATGCCGTCACAGGCAGCAGACACCAGAGTGCCGGCTTGAACAGATTTGAGAACACAGGCCATTCTGTATAACAATTGGCACTCACGATCTGCTCCAGCTTCTCCTCCAACCATGGAAATTTGGAAATATGCTGCATTCCCGGCAGGGATTCCTCTGCCGCCGTATTATATGTGTAGAGCAGCCCCATGCGCTCCTCGGTACCGACACCAAGCATCTCGGCATGCGATACATCATCCATAAACCAGTACCCTCTGGTCAGATCCAGAAAAGCATCTATATACTCATTGGGATAATGCAGACCCAGCTTCACCCATGCGGCAAAGACCTCCCCCATATTCTCCCAGCTCTTTCTCTCATAAAAATTGTCCCAGCTCACATGCGCCTTTACCGTGTCCGCCAGCGGCGGATTATAACCTTCCCAACAGGCTTCCCCCACATAGGTATCCAATAAAGCAAAGTCCTCCGGCGTCAGATTATCCCTCTGTCTGTTGCCGACGCGTGCCATAGACTGATAGATGACACTGTATTTTTCCAGCTTGGAGCCCTCATAAGACCCCAGGACCTGCCTGATTCCCGCCAGAGCTCCTTTTCCGCAGAGAAGCAGTACCAAAACCAAAGCAAGCCGCTTCATCCGGTTTCTTTTCTCCCCGAAAAACAGACACAGCAGGGCAAACGGCACCATCGCGTACCACGCATTATTGCGAAACAGCATCATAAGTACACCCGATATGATCACGCCTGTTACCTGCATCGCATGCGCCCTGCCGCTTTTTGCCTCCCGCACAAGCTCTGTCCACTGCAGCACAAACAACACAAAAAATGCACCGAACAGCACATCCTTGGATGTGCACATGGCCATGACCGACACTAACGGAAAACAGCCCCAGAACAGAACCGAGATCACGACCGCCGCTTTGCTGCGGAGCAACCGCCACACCACGACAGAGGCATATGCAAGTACAAGCACAGATATTCCCTGCTGCATCAGGGAAAAGTATCCGAACGCCGTCTCGAACGAACCGATCCTGACACCCAGATTCCGAAACATATAGATCAGCCAGGTATGCGCCAACGGGTGATGCGCGTCAAAATACTGCGGTCCCAGCAGGGCATTCAGAGATTGCTTGTGAAAATCATAGGACATGATCACCGGATAATAAGCAAGCCATACCGGCAGCCAGCAGATCCAGATCCCCAGAAAGCTGCAGAGAAAGATCCATCCGCAACGCCATGTTTTCCCCGCCTTGATCCCTTGCTCCGTCTGTTTATCTGCGTCGGGATGCTTCGACGTTCTCCCGTCATCCACCCACCTGGTCAAAAGCACAAAGCCTTTATCCGCAAATGGCAGCATAGCCAATCCAGCCAATATCCCCTGCAGCAGCAGACCCGCTTTTCCACGAAAACCGGGAGCCGTATATCCCAGCCATTGCAGCTGATATCCGGCAGTCATCAGAATTCCGAAGACACTGCTGAGTCCGAAGCTGAAGAACCGTCTGCGAAGTACATCAGATGCACCTTCCGCGGATCTTTCTTTTTTCCACGCCTGTATCGTACGATACAAAAGCCACCACAATGCCATCCAGATCATAACCGGATAAAAACTCCAGGAAAACGTGATCCCGCCGCGCAGATCCATCAGCCGGGAAATGCTGTGGGTACTCAGCCAGGCAAGAATCCCGCTGCCGATGATCACGTCCTTTTGCCCGAATTCATTTTTCAGAAGCTTCCCCTTCTGTCTCATGCCGTTCTTCTCCTGCTCCTGTTCTTTCCGCTTTCTTTTCCTGTTCCTTGCGCAAACACAAGATCATTCGCCCTTTT
Source organism: uncultured Lachnospiraceae bacterium (assembly GCA_902796105.1). Lineage (GTDB taxonomy): Bacteria > Bacillota > Clostridia > Lachnospirales > Lachnospiraceae > Acetatifactor. Next base: position 10,957 of record CADBNO010000016.1, read on the forward strand.
GAGGCTCCTGCAATTTCAGCGTATAATTGCTGTATCCCAGTGAGAAATTGGGGTTATAGAAAGGATCACCCTTCTCCAGAAATGCTTTCCACTTCTCCCGAAATTTCTCCGATTCTCTCTCATAACGGGCAGCCTTCTCCCCGCTGTCATCCAGTCCTCTCGAAACTGACTCATAATGAAACAGCTCTGCAAAAGGCGTGAACACATTCCACAACCCTTTTTCCAACAGGCGCAGGCAAAAATCCACATCGTTGAGAGACACGGCAAAGTCTTCTTCCAAACCGCCGAGTTCATCGAACAAACGCTTTTTGACCATAAGGCAGGCCCCGGTAACCGCTGCGATATCCTGCGCATAACAAAGCTTCCCCATATATCCCAGATCGGTGCCCGCCACTTTATAATGGCTGTGCCCCGCCGTTCCATGAGCCCCAAGTCCGATCACCACTCCCGCATGCTGTATGGTCATATCCGGATAATAAAGCTTGGCGCCGACTGCCCCCACATCCTCTCTCTGGGCATACATCAGCAGCTCTTCCAGCCAGTCAAAGGTGATCACTTCCGTGTCATTGTTCAAAAGCACCAGATACTCACCGGTCGCATATTTCGCGCCGAAGTTATTGATCGCGGAATAATTAAACTCCCCTTCATACCGCACAAGTCTGACCTTGCCGGCTTTTGCCTCCTTGCTCTCCAGAAGCCGGGCGTAATACTGCTCTATCTCCGCCGTGACGCTGTTGTTCTCTATGATAATGATCTC
>CADBNO010000017.1 GCA_902796105.1 uncultured Lachnospiraceae bacterium
CACAGCTGTCCATTATGATTTTGTAGCTCATGTCTTTCAAACCCCTTGATGTAGTTTTAGATACTACATATACTAGCACACATTGCCCTGTTCGTAAAGTACCTATTTCTTTTTTCTGCCTTTTGTTGTATGATTGTTGTATGATAAAATAAACTTGTAAGCGTGTTTATTCCCGCGAACAATTATGTTATCCCTTCATTTTCGTATTTAGGAGGTTTCATGACCGCACTAGAGATCCATTCCACCAAAAATTTTATGAAACATCTGCTCTCCGGGGACACCTTTGATATTTTTCTGCTGGAAGAGGCCGTCATCAGCACCGCCAATACTTACACCATTGACGGACATATCAATCTTGACTTTTATCCGCCCGAGGAGCGCAGCCCGGAAGCCTTCCCCTATGAATTTCGCCCCTGGGCTGAATTGAAAGGGCTTTGTTTTGATCTGATAAAAGGAAAATACACTCCTTTGTTCTTTAAATTTGTTCTGCATTTGATGCCGTTAAATACCTCACGTCTCACGCAGGACGCAGACAACGCCGACAAACTTAAGGCTCTGATCCTGAATATACGTTACGACGGAAATAAGATCCTTCTGACCACCGGAACATCGTACCGGACTTTTGTACCGGGCAGAGAAATCGATATGAATTGGGATCATTTTCTATGTACTTATCTGGAGGAAAAAGGAATCGGGTATGAGAAACTGTAAGCTTCCCATACCCGTTTTCACGCTCCACGCTATGTCTTTAACGTCTCATCTTTGATCGAAAGAGCAGGCTTGCCAGATAACCGAAGATCAGTGCAGCGCTCGTTCCCGCAGCAGCAGCCTTCAATCCGCCGGTAAATATCCCCAGCACTCCCTGTTCATCTACCGCTTCCTTTACCCCTTTCATCAGCACATTGCCGAAACCCAAAAGCGGCACACTGGCCCCGGCTCCCGCATAGTCCGCGAAAGGTTCATAAACGCCGATCGCACTGAGGATCGCACCTGTCACCACCAGAAGTACCATGATCCGCCCCGGCATCAGCTTTGTCTTTTCCATCAGGATCTGCACCAATAAACAGATGATCCCACCTACCCAGAATGCATTGAAATAATCCATCTTCCACTTCCTCTTCTTTTCCCTGTATAGCTGTCTGTATAGCTGTATAGAAAGAAGTATTGACAGATCCCTTCAAAATTATTCCCTCAAAATTATCCCATCGACCTTACGCCTTATTATACTTCGGCGATCACCTCGACCTCGCAGAGTACATTCTTGGGCAAGGTCTTGACTGCCACACAGCTGCGTGCCGGTTTCTCCGTAAAATATTTCGCGTAGATCTCATTGAAGGTTGCAAAATCATTCATATCTGCCAGAAAGCAGGTGGTCTTTACCACTTTGCTGTAATCTGTTCCGGCTGCCTCAAGAAGCGCGCCGATATTTTTCATTACCTGCTCCGTCTGCGCTACAATGCCTTCCGCCTCGATCGCACCGGTTGCCGGATTGATTGCGATCTGTCCCGACGCAAAAAAGAGATTTCCCGTAATGATTCCCTGTGAATAAGGTCCGATCGCTGCAGGTGCCTTATCTGTAGATATTTTCTTTAACATAGTCTGATCCTCCTGAAGTGTATTTCGGGTAAATTTCCCGCCTTTAATTTAATTAACCTCCGGCTCGTCAAATTCCGCCATGACATAGAACCCTCTGGCATTCTCCACAATATCCGCTACTTTGCCCGTTTTACTGATCAGGCGCTTGTTAAACGGGATATTGGCGGACATAGCCAGTGACGGATCGATCGTATAATAATAGTTGCTCGGGAGCAGACCTTCCGTGACCGTAATGTCCTGTCCCACCTCCAAAAGCCCGGGACGCTCCATTTTGAATTCCACTCTGCGCATATTGCCTCCTTCCGCAACGAAATATACGTTGACTGCCTTCTGTCTCAAGGCATATTGTAACAGCATTTCGGACAGAATGCAAGTCTGTGCCTATGCCCCGACAAGACCCTAACAAGCCTCCAATATCAAGGCATGCGCGATGGCAGGCACACTTTTGCCTTCATTAAAACTCGTTTTTGATAACAGGGCGCCGGTGGGCATGAACAGCACACGCTTCCAGTTTTTCTCCTCCAACTGTTTCAGAATATAGGCCGACAAAGTCACCGCACTGCAGCCACATCCGCTGCCGCCCGAATGCGTATCCTGCGCCTGCGCATCAAATATTTCTATACCGCAATCCATGTGCTGCGCGGAAATATCATACCCTTTCTTCTGCATCATATCGATCAGGATCTTCTGACCCACACTCCCCAGATCACCGGTAATGATCCTGTCGTAATCCGATGGTTGACTTCCAAAGTCAATAAAATGCCGTTCTAATGTCGAAGCTGACGCAGGTGCCATACATGCCCCCATATTCATGGAATCCTTAAGCCCGAAATCTGTGATGATCCCGATTGTCATGCCGGAAATTCTCGCTCTTGCGCCAACTGACATTTGCGTATTTTTCCCGACTGACGTATTTGTCGTATCCCAATAATAACATATGTTATTTTTCTCGGCCTTTTTTCTGTCAGCCTGTCTGCTCAAAACAAATGCTCCTCCGCCGGTAACTGTCCAGGTAGCGGACAACGGTCTTTGGTTCCCATAATCCAACGGAAACCGGAACTCCTTCTCCGCACTGGCAAAATGGCTGGATGTCACGCACACTGCTTTTTCTGCATAATTTCCTGCAATAGCCATTGCCCCCAACGCCAGCCCCTCTCCGCAGGTGGAACAGGCCCCATACAGCCCGAAATGCGGTATCCGAAACGCGGATACACCAAACGAAGAAGCTATGGACTGTCCCAACAGATCCCCTGCAAACAGCAGATTTACCTCTTCCGCTTTCAACCCGGCTTTCTCCAGAGCCAACGAAACCGCTTGTTTTTGCAGAACACTCTCCGCCTCCTCCCAGCTTGTACACCCAAACAGGTCGTCCTCCCCCACTACGTCAAAGAGAAGCCCCAACGGGCCTTCCCCTTCCTTTTTACCGACTATGCTCGCGCTTTCCGTAATATAGACCGGCTCCTCCAATCGAATACTTGCTCTTCCCACACGCTCACTCATATGACTGCATCCTTTCTGTATTTTATATTTTCTGCTTTCTTAGCTTATCCACGACCGGTAAATTTATCCCGACTTTTATGTTTTCCCTGAATGGCAAGCTTCTGCTTTGCATAACCTTCGACCAAAACGCACATTCTATACCTAAAAGGTTCTTCAGAAAAATAATTCAAAAATACGTCAAAGCATAAGGCCAACGCAAATGCCTTCAGAAAGGATTTAACCCATGCAAAATATGTCCGTTTCTGCCGACTATCCGGCACAGATCGACCACCGGTCCGACATGACCAAACAAAAACAGGCTCCTGCCAAACACACAGATCGTGTCTGGAAAGAGTCTGTTTCCGAGCATTCGGCCGGCATTAATCCACCTGACCGGATTTCTCCGACAGCACAGCCCTCGGGAAGATTTCGCCATTCTGCGATCCGCTAACTCTGTGTCTGTCCGGTTTAAGCCATATTTTCTCGCACCATACCAGAATTTCGTGCGCGATCATGGGAAATGCTGCAAGACCTAACAATAATGCCCATTCCCCTGCAGAGAGTCTGGCCGTTCCAAATGAGTTCACCAGAACCGGGATCTGCGTGACAGCCAGCTGCAAGAGGAAACCTATGCTCACAGCCGCCAGCATAAGCTTGTTCTCCCTGTGATCCATCCGAAAAACAGAACAATTCGTATCCCTCATCCCCACCGCATGAAACAATTGCGACATGCCCAACACAGTAAACGCATATGTCTGTGACCGGACCGCTATCCCGCTATGCTCCAGCATACTGCGAATGCCGCCAAGTGTGATCCGGCTACCCATTTCCGAAAGCGCTGCACAAGGCAGAATAAGGAATGCCGCGAGGCTGATCCCCCCGATCAGCATGCCGTAAAATACGGTGCACGCCAGGCCTCCTCTCGCAAACAGCCCTTCTGAAGCTTTGCGGGGACTGTTTTGCATCAATTGGATCCTGTCATTTGTATCCACCCCCAAAGCCAATGCCGGCAGTGAGTCTGTGATCAGATTGATCCATAAAATATGGCTGGACCGCAGCGGAGCGATCAGTCCACACGCCACTGCAGCAAACATAGTCAGTATCTCTCCCAGATTAGACGACAATAAAAAGATCACGGATTTACGAATATTTTCATAGACACTGCGTCCTTCCTCAATTGCCTTTTCAATTGTGGCAAAGTTATCATCCGTCAATATCATGTCTGCTGCCTGTCTCGCCACATCAGTCCCGCCTATCCCCATGGCGATCCCGATATCTGCATAATTCAGTGACGGTGCATCATTTACTCCGTCCCCTGTCATGGCCACAACCTCGCCGATCGTCTGAAGACACTTTACGATACGACCCTTCTGCGCCGGTGAAACTCTGGCAAATACCGTTATATCCTGCATTCTGAGCTTTTGTTCCAAGCGCGTATCATTGCACTGCTGCAATTCCTCTCCCGTCATACACTGTGACATTTCCCCGGCGATCCCCAACTCTTTGGCAATGGCCAGAGCGGTTTCTGCATGATCTCCGGTGATCATCACCGTTTTTACCCCTGCCTGCCGGAAGATCTCTATCGCCTGTATCGCCTCCGGCCGCACCGGATCGTGCATCCCTACAAGCCCCAAAAGGGTCATATCCTCCTCCGTCGGACCCTCCGCTCCTTTCACCATTGCCACCGCCAACGTGCGCAGAGCCTCCGCAGACATATGGCAGACCGCCTGTTCAACAGCTCTCCTATGCAATTCCGTGAGCCTTTCCTCTCCGTTTCTGGTACGGATATAGGTGCAGCGCTTTAATACCACATCCGGTGCCCCCTTCGTAAAGCTTACGGTTTTACCCTGCATTCCCTCGTGATAGGTTGTCATCATTTTCCGGTCTGGATCAAACGGGATCTCCGCCTTCCTTGGCAGGTATTCCTCCAGCTCTGTTTTGAGAAAGCCATATTTTTCCCCCTGATCCAACAGCGCCAGTTCCGTCGGATCCCCTATCCTTTCCGCCAGCTCCGCCTCATTGCACAACACCATCCCTCTGAGAAAATCTTCTGTGAGATGCTCCTCTGCCAACACTGTCTCCCCACTTTGTCTGTCAAACCCGAGACATCTCTCAACTGTCATCCGGTTCTGCGTCAGGGTTCCCGTTTTATCGGAACAGACTACCGTCACCGACCCTAATGTCTCCACCGAAGGCAGTCGCCGGATGATCGTGTTGGCACGCACCATCCGCGTCACAGATACCGCCAGACAAATGGTCACCACCGCCGGAAGTCCCTCCGGTACGGCTGCAACCGCCAGAGATATGGCCACCAGGAACATGTCCATGACATCCCTTTTCTGATACATCGCCAGCACAAACAACAGACCGCACAGGAGCAATGAAAAAATACTCAATATCCTTCCCAGGATGCCCAATCTTTTCTGCAGGGGAGTATCCTCCTCCGGCTCCCGGATCATGGAGGCGATCTGTCCGATCTGCGTATCCATGCCGACCGCTTCCACCGTACCGATCCCGATCCCTCCGGTGACGACCGTCGACATAAATGCCATATCTTTTCGATCCCCCAGTGGAATTTCCTTCCCTTCTCCGCAGATATGATCCGCATCCTTCTCGACAGGCACCGACTCTCCGGTCAGCGCAGATTCCTCTATCTGCAGCTGCGAAGTCCTGTACAGCCGGATATCCGCCGGTACCTGGCAGCCTGCCTCCAGACATACCACGTCTCCCACGACCAGTTCTGCCGCAGGGATCACATGTCTGCTGCCATCCCGGATAACCACTGCCTGTGGGGATGTCAGTTTCTTCAAAGCTTCCAGCGCTTTCTTTGCCTTTCCCTCCTGGATCACTCCCACGATCGCATTCATCAGCACAACCACGCCAATGATCGCTGCGTCCGCGTATTCGGTCAGCCACACGGAAACTCCGGCCGCTGCTAACAGCACATAGATCAATGGATCATTCAGCTGCTCCCAGAACATCTGTAGCATGTGCTTTTCCCTCCCGCCGGAAAGCTCATTCCTCCCGTTTTGTGCGAGCAGCATCTCCGCCTCCTCCTGCGTTAATCCATTCGACCATATATTTTCCCTGTTTTCACTCATCCCGCATCCTCTCCTTTTCTTGATAACTATATGAATCGGGAGGGACAAGTATACCTACAAAATAAATGTAGCCAAAAAGAAATTTTTATGCTATGATATATATGAATTTTCAGATAGAAGCACGGGGGTGACTCAATGTTTGGCAAATTTGGCAAAAAAAAGGAAGTCGTCGCGACAAAATCGGATAATGAACTGCTGATAGAACTGATGGATCAGGCTATTGCGGGAAATTTTGCACTCTTGGATCTGGAGCAATTTCAGGACAAGGCTGTAGCCAAAAAATACAACGAAGTATTATCCACTTTTATCCAGTTGAACAACAACTTCGTTATGCGCCTGAATGACTCCATGAAGCTGATCGGCGACAGTAGCTGTGTAAAGGACATGATCGAGGAAGTAAATTCCCAGACTGCTGCTATCAATAATCTGCAGAGCTCCAGTCAGGAACTGGGTACTTCCATTCAGAATATCAAGCATGCCGTCTATACGATCCAGGAAAAGACACACACAGTGAAGGAAGACGCAGACGCCTGCGTTGATGCGATGAATACCAGTATCAATATTGTAGATGACTCTGTAGAACACGTGCTGCAGATCACCCAGCAGGTTGCTGATTTCCAGGCGAAAGCCGCTAAGATCAATGAGATCATCGATATGGTGAAAAAGATTGCCAGCAAGAGTAATCTGCTCGCCTTGAATGCTTCTATCGAAGCCGCCAGAGCAGGTGAGGTCGGCAAAGGTTTTGCCGTAGTTGCCAATCAGGTGAAGGAACTTTCTGCAAGCTCCATGAAATCTGCAGAAGACGCAATGGTTTATGTGGACGATCTCCTCACCGGCATCAACAGTCTGGAAGATTCTGTAAACCGTACGGTAGCACAGCTTACCTCCGGAAACGAAAGCATCCACGAATCTCTGGAGAAGCTTCAGAGTATGGACGGCAACATGAAGCTGGTAAGTTCTGAAGTTGATCATATTTACGGCGAGATCGATACACAGTCCTCCCTGACTACCTCTTTCCTGGATTCCATCAAGACCATGGCTTCCAGCTACGAGGATCTGTCCAATGGCTGTGTGAATACCGGTGCTCATATGTATAAGATTTCCCGTCTGATCGATAATCTTCGTTCTGACGTAGCCAGAAGACGAGCCATCCTGTATCCTCAGGACTGGATCATTGTATATGAGATCGATCATCTGATCTTCACATGGCGTATTTACAACAATCTGGCAGACTTTGAGAAACTGAGACTTGAACAGGTGAACAATCCTACCGGATGCAAATTCGGCAAGTGGGTGGCTGCCCAGACCGATCCCCGCATTACAAACTCTTCTGCCTTCAAGCAGGCAGTTAAGTACCACAATGAGATCCATGAGCATGCTGTTGATTCCTGGAATGCGAAGCACAACGGTGATCGCGCAGAAGCTTTCCGTCACTTCCAGTTGGCCTATGCCGCATATCCCAAGTTTGTATCCGCTCTGAAGGATATCCGCAGAGTGATCGCATCCACGGGAGATACCAGAGTATCCAAGATCGAAGCGATCTAAAACCAAATAAACAAAACAAAAGAGGATACCGTTAAGGCGATATCCTCTCTTTTATTCCCGTGAGCAATGCCAAAGTGACATGCTTGCATGTCAATCTGGCTACCGATTTCGGTATATGCGCGAGGGTCAGCCGGCGATCCAGCACCTCTAACTCTCCTGTAATAACAACTGCGTATAGGGATCCTTCGGCGCCCGGAAGATTTCTTCAGTCTCTCCCTGCTCCACGATCTGACCGTCTTTCATGACCATGATCCGGTCGCTCATCTGATACACAACATTAATATCATGAGAAATAAATAAATATGCCATATGCATTTCGTCCTGCAGCCGTCGCATCAGCTCCATGATCTGCGCCTGCAATGTCACATCCAGTGCAGAAACCGGCTCATCTGCGATCACCAAACCCGGCTTTGTGATCAGAGCCTGCCCGATGCTGATACGCTGGCGCTGTCCACCGGACAATTGGGACGGCCTGCGGTCCAGATATTTTTCATCCAATCCTACCTTACGCAGCATATCATGCGCTTCTGCCCTGCGATCCGCTGCTGACATCTTAAAAGCCGGATCGATCTCTCCCGCTGCCCTGAGCGGTTCTGTAAGCAGCCATTCAATCGTCTTGCAGGGATTTAAGCTGCTGTAGGGATCCTGAAAGATCATCTGCGGTCTGGTGGAGAAATGCCGGATTTCCCCCTCGATATCCCGATTCATTCCCAAAAGTGCCTTGGATAGTGTACTCTTTCCGCAGCCGCTCTCCCCTACGAGACCCAGCACTTCTCCGCGATAAATCGTAAAGTCCGCATCCCGGATCACCTGCTGCCTGCTCTTTCGGGATAAAAGTCCGCCTCCGTCATGGTAATAGACATTCAGATGCTCTACAACAGCAACCGGCTCCCTGTTCGATCTCTGTATTTTTATCTTGGGTTTCATCCGCGAGGGCACCGCTTCGATCAGCCGCCTTGTATATTCCTCTTTGGGGTCCGCAAAAACTTCCTGTGTCCCTCTGCACTCCACCACATGTCCGTTCTGCATCACAGCAATGCGATGGCACAGGCGCCTCGCCAGATTCAAATCATGCGTGATAAAGATCATGGCATTTTTTTCTTTTTGATTGATTTTGCGCAGCAGTTCAATGATCTGGTTCTGAATCGTCACATCCAGCGCCGTCGTGGGCTCATCCGCCACGATCAACTTAGGATGCAGGATTGTGGCCATAGCGATCATCGCCCGCTGCCGCATACCACCGGAAAGCTGGTGCGGATAAGCCCTGTACACCTTTTCCGGATTCTTTAATCCAACAGCCTGAAAGCTCTCACATACCTTCTGATACCGCTCTTCCCTGGTCAACTGCGTGTGGAGCAAAAGCATTTCTTCCACCTGCGCCCCCACCCGCTTAGTCGGATTCAACGAAGTCATGGGCTCCTGGAAAACCATGGTCATCTGCTCACCCTGAAACCGGCGATACAAGGCCTTATCTCTGGGTTTACCTGACTCAGCCAACACCGTGTCCTCAAACAGGATCCGCCCGCTTATCATCTTTGCACTGTCCGCCACCAGCCCCATCAAAGTAAGTGCGGTCACTGATTTTCCGGAACCGGACTCCCCCACAATACCCAGAATTTCTCCCGGCGCCACCGTAAGGTTTACATGCTCCACAGCCTTTGTCTCCCCGAAATGCACGGAAAGGTCTTCTATTTTGACCATTGCTTTAGCGGCAATTTCCTTCATAGGCCCCTCACCTCCCCTGCGTTTCTGCGAATACCTTCACTCAGAAGAGAAAATCCCAACACGATCCACACAATTGTCAGTCCCGGTGCCATGGCATACCAGGGAGCCCGCATCAGATACCCCTGCGCGTCAGACAGCATATTTCCCAGGCTCGCATCCGGCGGCAGCACACCGATCCCCAGATAGCTCATCCCCGACTCCGCCAGGATCGCATTGTTAAATCCGATCATCACCGACACCGAAAAGGTAGACAGAATATTGGGCAGAATATGTACAAATAAGATCCGTATTTTCTTCACCCCCATCAGCCTCGCCCTGCTGATGTAATCCGCATCCCGCAGCCTGATAAACTCACTGCGTACGATCCGGATAAAGCTGGGAGTAAACACAATCCCCAGCGAAAGGATCAGATTATGCCTGCCGCTTCCCAGCACGCTGATCATCACAAGTGCCAGCAAGATACTGGGAAACCCATTCACCGCATCCACAAACCGCATGACAAGCTCATCTAAAATGCCGCCAAAATAGCCTGTCAGCGCTCCGATCAAAACACCGAAGCCCCCGGAAAAAAGCACCACCAAAAGCCCTACCAGAACCGTAGTGGATGCCCCCTTCATCACCCGGGAAAAAATATCCCGCCCGAAATTATCCGTCCCGAATAAATGTCCCCAGGAAGGTGCCTGGAACCGCTCCGCCGCCGACATGGCCGTAGTGCTGCATGGCGTCCAGAAAAAGCCCAGCACTGCCCACACCACAGCCACAGACGACATAAACAGCCCAATCCAGAAATACGGACTCTTATTATGCAGTTTTTTCATAATACGCTGAAGCTTCCCCATTTCTCTCCTTTTCTTACCACCTGCCCGGTTGCAAGTGCACTGTTTTCACGGCATCCGCATGCTCCGCCGGCTCAACCTCCTTTACATCTCCCTGATCCTGGGATCGATCACCCGGTACAGCAGATCCACCAAAAAGTACACCACTATCACCACCGCGGTAATATACAGGATCAAAATCTCCACCACCGGAAAATCCCTGTTGGAAATGGAACTGATCAGAAGCCTCCCCACACCGGGAAGTCCGAACACCTGCTCCACAACGATACTGCCTGCCACAATCTCGGCAATGATCATGCCCAGAAAAGTGACCACCGGCATCATCGCATTGCGCAGCACATGTCCGTACATGACCTGTCTGTCCGTGCATCCCTTACTCTTCGCTGTACGCACATAGTCCGAAGTTTTCTCCGTCAGCATGGAATTGCGCAGAAAACGCGCCGTCATGGCAATCTTGGGGATTGCCACAGAGATAGCAGGGAATACCAGATATTTTAAGAATCCTGCAAAATCCTTCTGATAACTTACATACCCGCCCGGCTGAAACCATTTGAGCACCATTCCAAAGAGATAAGTCACAAGGATCCCCAAAAAGAATGAGGGTACCGCCATCACAGACTGTGTCAGCACATTCAAAAAAGCATCCAGAAAATGACTTTTCCCCTGTGCCCAAAATACCCCCAGCGGAATGGATACCACCACGATAAAAAACACTGCCAACGCTGCCAGCCACAGGGTTACAGGCAATTTATCCCCGATCAGTTCCGCCACCGGTAGCATCTCATTCATCGACTTGGAATAGCGATAGCTCCTCCCCAGATCTCCATGAAGCACGCCGCCGATCCAATGCAGATAGCGCACTACCGGCGGATCATTCAACCCCAGCTCCTCGCGCAGCTTAGCCTCACGCTCCGGCGTCGCCTCCGTCCCCAGGATCGCATTCACCACATCTCCGGGAATGATCTGAAACGCAAGAAAAGCAGCCACAGATACCAGAAACAATGTCATAATGAGAGTTATGAGTTTCTTGCCAATTAATTTGGTCATCCGGTATTGCATGGCTGCTTCTCCTATTCTGTTTGTTGTTATTTATACTTCACTACGCTCATGTCCTGTACATAAACAGGATAGAACGTATATCCCTCCAGTTCCGGCTTAATGGCTACCGTGATGGGGGGAACGGAAAGGAATGCCGTTCCTGCATCCTCTGCCATCAGCTTCTGTAATTCCTTGTAATATCCTGCCTTTTCAGTCAGATCAAGACTTGCCGCTGCCTTCGCATAGGTTTCGTCATATTTGGCATTTGCATAGTTCACAAAGTTCTTGGAGGACTCCGTCTGGAACCGGTTCAACAGATATCCCGGTGTCATATCCGTGGTGATACCGCTGATCGTACCCTGATACTTCCGCCCGTTGTACACATCGCTCAACCAGGTCTCCCACTCTACCGGTACCACCGTCGTATGGATATTTGCTGCATTCAACTGATCTGCCACAACCTCTGCGGTCTCCATATGAACTTCATAATTCGAAGGCACCTGGATCGTAAAATCAATTCCGTCCGGATAGCCAGCCTCCGCCAGCAATTCTTTTGCCTTCTCCGCATTTCCGCTTGTGCCGTATACAGAATTCAGATCCTCATAGTAGCTCTGCATTGTGGGCAGCATCGCGCAGCTCACAACAGCTGCATTCCCGCCGAACACAAAGTCATTGACAGAATCCCGGTCAAGTGCATAGCAGATAGCCTGACGCACTTTCACATCCTTCAGCACGGGGTCTGCATTGTTTAAGAACAACGCCTGCACTACATTGGACGGTGCCGAAAGCACATCCATTTTGCCCTGCAGTTCCGTCGCCTGAGAATCGGTCAGATAAGGATAGATGTCAATGGAACCGCCCTGAAGCTCCAGCAGTGCGGTATCCGCGCTGTTCACGATCTTGAAATCCACCTCATCCAGATAAGGCAGCCCTTGCTGCCAATAGTCGGGATTCTTCTTCAGCACTATGCTTTCCTGCGGCTTATACGAAACAAAAGAAAACGGTCCCGTACCCACCGGCTGTGCCTCCGGATCCTCTCCGCTTCCTGCAGGGATAATTGCTGCCGTAAAGCTATAGATCAACTCCAGATTTGCACTGCTTACGGATACCTGAACCGTATTATCATTCAGAATATCTACTTTTGTGATACCGCCTTTTGCGGCGCTCAAGCTGGAAATCAGTGCTGTGCCATCCAGAAGTCCCGAAGCTCTTTCCAGAGAATATTTCACATCTTCCGCCGTTACATTGTTTCCGTTATGGAACTTCACACCTTCACGCAGAGTGAATGTGTAAGTCAGTCCATCTTCGGAAATACTGTAATCACTGGCTACTGCATTGATCAGATTTCCATCGGGATCCGGTTTTACCAGCCCTTCGAAAATATTGAACAGAATTTCCTTAGTTCCTGCCGCAGTTGCTTTGTGTGGGTCAAGACTATCCATATCCTGCTGTATACCTACAACAACTTTTCCCCCGTAGCCTGCTTCTCCTGTGCCGTCTGCCTTCGTTTCCTGTGAAGACTGTACTGCCTGTGAGTTTTCTGCTACTGTGGATTCCAGAGAGGACTTATCCTCCGAAGGCTTTTGTGTACCGCCTGCGCATCCGCCCAGTGCAGTCATCAACAGAAGTGCAGTCATGAAGTAAACGCTGATTCGTCTTTTCATAATCTTCTTCTCCTCTTCTTCGATAAATCTCTCATTATTTAATTGTCATCATCATTGTACCATAGGAATTATTTTATGCAAGTTTTTTATTGCATACAATTCCCGACATCGATCCATGACTCTTCTTTTTCTCTGCATTTCTTTGCTGCTCCGCTGCTTTTCTTTTCAAAAAAACCGGACTGCTGATCTTCATCAACAATCCGGTTCTCTTACTATCTAGGCATCAATTCATTATTTCTTCTTTGCCTTCTTAGCGGGCTTGGTGTTAACCTTCTCCTTCAGAGCCTTGCCAGCCTTGAATGCAGGAACTGTAGCAGCTGCGATCTTAACAGCCTCACCGGTCTGAGGATTGCGGCCGGTACGAGCCTTTCTCTCGCTGGTCTGGAAAGTACCGAAACCGATCAGCTGTACTTTCTCCTTCTTCTGCATCTCGTCGCCAATTACCTCAAATACTGCGTCTACTGCTGCTGCTGCATCTTTCTTTGTGATAGCAGCCTTCTCTGCTACTGCAGCTACAAGTTCTGTCTTGTTCATAATGAAACTCCTTTCTCCTACACTGTACAATGTTGTGTGCCATGCGCGTGTTTCGTATGACCATTCTCAGTATACAATATAATATAAAAAAATGCAATACATGATTGTAAGCCTTTTCAATAAAGTTCAGCAGAATTTCTTAATAAAACCCTTCTGTGATACCGTTTCCCATGTTCGGATGCCCGACAGACCATATAAAATCTGCTGCGAACAGCACGATCAGCGCAAAACAGACCCTCCTGCGCACCCGGTTCGGGATCTTTTGAAACAGATTATCCAGGATCGGAGCCGCCAGATATGTTACGCTGATCCCGATGGTCCCAAACAGAAGCAGTCCCTCCAGACAGACTCTTCCGTTGATATTCATGAAATAGCCTGTGTAATCCCACCATCTCTTATGCAGGAACACCTCCAGCAGCCAGGATGCAAAATACTCTAACAGCCCACACACCGCACAGGATCCTAAAAACATCACCGCCGGCTTCTTCCGCAGCGGTTTCAGTCCATAGATCACAAGCCATCCGCCCAGACCGTAGATCGGCAGCCATGGTCCTGCCATCGTGCCCCTGTTGATGAAGGAACCGTCATTGATCAGATAGAAAAACACTTCCCAGGTCCATCCGAATATCGCCAAAAAGAAAAACAGTAAAATCGGTGTATTTCCGCCATAGTCCCTTTCAAAATCCGTCTTCAGCCACTCTCTGTGTTTCAGATAAGGCGTCGGACAGTGTTCATCCGGATACACAGACGCCTTCGCTCCCTGCACCAG